>NZ_JBEBPO010000054.1:0-16823 GCF_040395855.1 Herminiimonas fonticola
GTCGCATCGAAGTTGCTCGAAGCCGGATTGTGGTTGAAATCAACCGAAACCAGTGGTTCGGTTTGATAGGTCAAGATACCCTTCAAGGCACCTTCTTCTGTCGCTGCCTTCATGATCGCGTTGACTTCTTCCACTGTCGTGTCACGTGCAGCGATGAAGGACAGATCGACGATGGACACGTTAATGGTTGGAACACGAATCGAATAACCATCCAGTCGGCCGTTCAGTTCCGGCAAGACCAGACCAACTGCAGCAGCAGCGCCGGTTTTGGTCGGGATCATCGATTGCGTAGCCGAACGTGCACGACGCAAGTCTTCATGCATCACGTCAGTCAGCACCTGGTCATTGGTGTATGCATGAACTGTCGTCATCAAGCCATTCACCAGACCGATCTTGTCGTTCAATGGTTGAACCAGTGGTGCCAGGCAGTTGGTGGTGCACGATGCATTCGAGATCACAGTGTCGCTGGCTTTCAGCACGCCGTGGTTGACGCCGAACACGATGGTCGCGTCCACATCCTTGCCACCTGGTGCGGAAATGATGACTTTCTTGGCGCCGCCCTTCAAGTGAGCCGATGCTTTTTCCTTGGTCGTGAAGAAGCCTGTGCATTCCAGCACGACGTCAACGTTCAACTCACCCCAGCCGATTTGCGCTGGATCGCGCTGTGCGAATACGCGAATCCTGTCGCCATTGACGATCATGTAATCGCCATCGACTTCAACCGTCCCCGGAAATTTGCCATGCGCAGTGTCGTAACGGGTCAAATGCGCATTCGATTTGGCATCGCCAAGATCATTGATCGCGACGATTTGAATGTCATTTTTTTTGCCGCCTTCGTAGTGAGCACGAAGAATGTTGCGGCCGATGCGGCCGTAGCCGTTAATTGCGACACGAATGGTCATCTTTTTCTCCAGAAAAATTCAACTTCAAGGTATAGAAAATCACTCAGTGCATGCCTGTTGCAATGCAGTCAGGTCACGCCAACCGTATCCAGCTTCCATCAAATCCAGGCCATCCCATGTGAATGGCTGCTCGATCAAAAGTTCAGCACCGAGCTGTTCGTAAAACTGTCGCGCCGCCTGATTGTCGGCAATCACCCACACCAGCAAACCACTGGCGCCCTGCTGTTGCAAGACGCCGGCAACCAGTGCCAGCAAACGACGGCCGACACCGCCACGTTGCGCAATCGGTTTCAGGTAAATCGCCGTCAGCTCTGCATTCAACTCGAATTTTTCCGGCATCAGCAACATGCCAGCCGCAAAGCCGACAATTTCATCGCCTGCTTCTGCCACGAAAATCGAAATCGTCGGCACATTTGCCAGCAGCACCTGCGACCACATCGTCGCGCTCTCTTCCGCGCGCATGCCATCCAGATACGCATCCGGCATCACGCCGCGATAGGTCGCGCGCCAGCTATCTACACGCAAGGCGGCAATCGCTGCGGCATCCGCAGCGGTCGCAGGACGGAAAGTGATTTCGGTCACGCCTGTGCGCTTTTAACGACGTTCTTGGCAGCAGCAACGACATTCTCGACCGTGAAGCCAAAATGCTTGAACAACACGCCGGCCGGTGCCGATTCGCCGAAGGTGTCGATACCGATGACAGCGCCTTCCAGGCCAACATACTTGTGCCAGAAGTCGGTCACGCCAGCTTCAATCGCCACGCGCGGTACGCCTTTGGTCAGCACGGCAGCTTTGTAAGCAGCATCCTGGCGATCGAATACATCGGTCGATGGCATCGAGACGATACGCACTGCCATACCGTGTTTGGTCAGTTCATCGGCGGATTTGACAGCCAGTTCGATTTCCGAACCGGTGGCGATCAGGATGACTTGCGCATTCGGCGCGTCGCGCAATACATAACCGCCACGTTTGATGTTGGCAATTTGTTCTGCAGTACGTTCCTGGAACGGCAGGTTCTGACGCGAGAAGATCAGCGTCGTTGGGCCGTTGTGACGCTTGACTGCCTGCTCCCATGCCACGGCCGATTCAACGGTATCGCACGGACGCCAGTTATCCAGATTCGGAATCAGGCGCAGGCTGGATACATGTTCCACCGATTGATGGGTAGGACCGTCTTCGCCGAGACCGATCGAATCGTGCGTGAACACAAAAATCGAGCGCAGCTTCATCAATGCAGCCATGCGCAAGGCATTACGGCTGTAATCGGAGAAAGTCAGGAAGGTGGCGCCGAACGGGATGTGGCCGCCATGCAGGGCAATACCGTTCATGATCGCGCTCATGCCGAATTCGCGCACACCGTAGTTGATGTGATTGCCCCATTGGTCGGCGCGCACGGCGACGCACTCTTTCCAGTTGGTCAGGTTGGAGCCGGTCAGATCGGCCGAACCGCCGAGGAATTCCGGCAACACTGGTGCCAAGGCCTGAATCGCGTTCTGGCTGGCTTTGCGTGTGGCGATGGTTTCTTTTTTCTCTACGCAAGTCGCGATATACGCGGCAACGGTTTGTTCCAGATTGGCCGGCAACTCACCGCTCATGCGGCGTTGCAATTCACTTGCCAGTTCAGGATATTGCGCGGCGTAAGCCTGCTGCAATGTGTTCCATGCGGATTCCTGCGCTGCGCCTTTGGCTTTGGCATCCCATGCCGCATACACATCGGCAGGAACTTCAAACGGCGCATATTCCCAACCGATGGCTGCGCGCGTGGCGGCAATTTCCTTGTCACCCAGTGCGGCGCCGTGCACATTGTGCGTGCCAGCCATATTCGGCGAACCTTTGCCGATCACGGTTTTGCAGCAGATCAGGGTTGGCTTGTCGGAGGCTTTTGCTTGCTTGATTGCGGCATCAACTGCATTGACGTCGTGACCATCAACAGCGCGCACCACGTTCCAGCCGTAGGCTTCAAAACGCTTCGGCGTATCGTCCTGGAACCAGCCTTCGACATGGCCATCGATCGAAATGCCGTTGTCATCGTAGAAAGCGATCAGCTTGGACAGGCGCAGCGTGCCAGCCAGCGAACAGGCTTCGTGCGAAATGCCTTCCATCAGGCAGCCATCGCCGAGGAAAACATAAGTGTGATGATCGACGACGTTGAAATTCGGACGGTTGAATTCGGCAGCGAGCAGCTTTTCAGCCAGCGCCATGCCGACCGCATTGGTAATGCCCTGACCCAAAGGACCAGTCGTGGTTTCTATACCCGGCGTGATATCGACTTCCGGATGACCAGGCGTCTTTGAATGCATTTGACGGAAGTTGCGGATTTCATCCATCGACAAGTCGTAACCGGTCAAGTGCAGCAGCGCGTAATGCAGCATCGAGCCGTGGCCGTTCGATAAAACGAAGCGATCGCGGTTGATCCATTTAGGATTGGCCGGATTGTGCGAATAGTGATTCGACCACAAAGCGACGGCAATATCTGCCATCCCCATTGGCGCGCCGGGATGTCCGGAATTGGCCTTTTGTACTGCATCCATTGCCAGCGCACGGATTGCGTTGGCCATTTTGGTAGTCGGGAGCGTGGAAGTCATGTGATTTAGAGTGATGGCGAGTCGAATAAGAATAGAATCAATGCGGAATCAAATGCAGCATCAGATACAGACGCGCATGCAGACAAAAAACACTTTGCTGCGAAGCCGCATATTTTACCAGAGTGGGGGCCCTCAGGCTAAAATCGAATGCCTGCGATTCCTTATAATGAATACTCGCAGCACCCGATACGCCGCAAGCTCCTTGCCGAATCGACAACCAACGGATCTCCATGCCTCGTTTTTATTGTCCTCAAGCGCTAGTCATAGGCGCAGTTGTCACGCTGCCCGAACATGTCGCACATCATATTCAAGTGATACGCCTGAGCGTCGGCGACACCATTACGCTGTTTAACGGTGAAGGCGGTGAATACACTGCCACCATCAGTACGGTTGAAAAGAAACGCGTCACGGCCGAAATCAAGATTTTCGAACCGCGCGAAGTTGAGCTCCCCTATGCGATCACGCTGGCGCAAGCCTTGCCGGAAGCCTCCAAGATGGACTGGATCATCGAAAAAGCAGTCGAGCTGGGCGTGCACGCGGTTCAACCGCTGGCCTCGCAACGCTGCGTGGTGCGCCTGTCGGCTGAACGCGCAACAAAAAAGATGCAGCATTGGCAAGGCATCGTCATCGCCGCCTCAGAACAAAGTGGGCGTAACAGGCTAACGACACTGGCCGAGCCGGCCGATTTCAATCAGTGGGCGACGCAACAGGATTTGCATGTGCGCATCATGCTCAGCCCGCGTGCGGAGCAGCCCCTGTCCGACTGGGCACGTCACCATCCGCCGCAATCGGTCGCACTGATGATAGGGCCGGAAGGTGGCTTTACCGACAAGGAAGAAAATCTGGCAATTGCAAACGGGGCACTGATGTTGTCCATGGGGCCACGCGTGTTGCGCACGGAGACTGCTGGCTTGTCGGCAGTTGCGGCTTTGAATGCGGTATGGGGCGCGATGTAGGTAGTAGAAGTACGCCGCATGGATCAATCGCGGCCAATAAAACTCTGTAATTTGGCCCCGGCCTGCATGCCCGGGCCAGGACAAAAGCACTTGCCAGGGCTTCAATTCACGCAATCCGCTCACTCCAACTACGGGAGAAGCCTGCGAAAGCATTTATAATTCAAGGTTTTGCGACGGTTTTACTCATTCAATCAATGAAGGTATTTCGCGGACTTCCCAATGCTGCATCGCGCGCACCATGTGCGCTGGCGATCGGCAACTTCGACGGTGTGCATCGTGGCCATCAGGCCCTGCTGGCGCGCCTGCGTGAAGTCGCGTCGAAAATGGGGCTGGAATCGGCGGTCATGACTTTCGAGCCGCATCCGCGCGAGTTCTTTGCCGCGCGTGCCGGCGATCCATCGAAGGCACCGACGCGGATCGCCAGTTTGCGCGATAAATTGCAGTCGCTGGCCAAGGCTGGCGTGGATCGCGTAATCGTCGAACATTTCAACGCACACTTCGCTTCGCTGTCACCACAGGAATTTGTTGAAAAAATCCTGGTACAGGGATTGCACGTCAAATGGCTGATTGTCGGTGAAGATTTTTGCTACGGTGCCAAACGTGCCGGCAACGTCGCCACGCTGATCGAAGCAGGCAAGCAATATGGCTTCCATGTTGAATCGCAAGCGACCGTGACCAGCAGCGGTGCCCGCATCTCATCGTCGGCAGTGCGGCAAGCCTTGCTGCAAGGCGATTTTTCCCAGGCAACGACTTTGCTTGGACGGCCTTACACGATGTCCGGCCACGTCGTACACGGCAAAAAGTTGGGACGCACGATCGGTTTTCCGACCATGAATCTGCGCGTCAGCCACAAGCATCCGTCGCTGTCCGGCATATATATAGTGCAGGTGCACGGACTGGAGCCGGAACCGCTGCCCGGCGTTGCCAGCATAGGCGTGCGCCCAACCGTGGACGACAGCGGTCGCGTACTGCTGGAAACGCATGTGTTCGACTATACGCAGGAATGCTACGGCAGATTGATACGCGTCGAATTCCTCAAAAAATTGCGCGATGAAGAAAAGTACATCGACCTGCCGACACTGACTGAAGCAATCGCACGCGATGCGGTGCAGGCACGTACTTATTTCAAACAGATAGCCGACTCGGCGACATCCGCCACTGACCGAATTTGACGATCGAACGTACTTCCTCATCACGACCGTTCGTTTGATCCAACTGAATACTTTATAAAAGCAGACCATGTCCGACAATACAAACAAGCCCGAAAACAAATCCGGCAAGCCGAACAAGCCAGACGCCAAACCAGCCAGCAAATATCCGGTCAACATGACCGATACGCCTTTCCCCATGCGCGGTGATCTCGCCAAGCGCGAGCCGCAATGGGTCAAGCAATGGCAGGACAAAAAGATTTACGAAAAAATCCGCGAAGCATCCAAAGGCCGGCCGAAATTCATTCTGCATGACGGCCCACCGTACGCAAATGGCGACATCCACATCGGTCACGCAGTCAACAAGATCCTGAAGGACATGATCATCAAGACGCGTCAGTTCGACGGCTACGACGCACCTTACGTGCCGGGCTGGGATTGCCACGGCATGCCTATCGAAATCCAGATCGAAAAACTGTATGGCAAGAGTTTGCCTACTGCGGATGTGCTGGAAAAATCGCGCGCCTACGCCACCGAACAAATCGAACGCCAAAAGAAAGACTTCATCCGCCTCGGTGTACTCGGCGAATGGGACAATCCATACAAGACTATGGACTTCGGCAACGAAGCCGATGAAATTCGCGCACTCGGCACCCTGCTGGAAAAAGGCTATGTCTATCGCGGCCTGAAACCGGTCAACTGGTGTTTCGATTGCGGCTCTGCATTGGCAGAAGCGGAAGTCGAATACCAGGACAAGCGCGATCCGGCCATCGACGTCGGCTTCCCGTTTGCCGAACCGGAAAAAGTCGCAAAGGCATTTGGCCTGGCCAAACTGCCGACTAATAAAGGTTACGCCGTCATCTGGACCACAACGCCGTGGACCATCCCTGCCAACCAGGCGCTGAACGTGCATCCGGAATTTACCTACGCGCTGGTACAAACCGAGCGCAAGGGCGAAACCGTTTTGCTGATCCTCGCTGCCGATCTGGTTGAAGCCACGCTGCAACGCTACGGCCTGGAAGGCAAAACCATCGCCACCTGCGTCGGTGAAGCGCTGGCCATGATCAAATTCAAGCATCCGTTCGCCGATGTCGATCCCGGCTACAACCGTTTGTCGCCTATCTACCCGGGCACTTACGTGACCGCCGATAGCGGCACCGGCATCGTGCACTCGGCACCGGCCTACGGTATCGAAGATTTCATCTCCTGCAAATCGCATGGCCTGAAAGACGACGAAATCGTCGCACCGGTCATGGCCGACGGCAAATACGCATCGTGGCTGCCGCTGTTTGGCGGCCTGACCATCTGGGAAGCATCCAAGCCGATCTGCGCCAAACTCGATGAAGTCGGCTCCCTGTTCAAGCTGGTCATGTTCGATCACAGCTATATGCATTGCTGGCGCCATAAAACGCCGATCATCTATCGCGCCACATCGCAATGGTTTGCCGGCATGGATGTCATGCCGAAAAACCAGGGAACGACACTGCGCGAAACTGCGCTGGCAGCGATCGAACAAACCGAATTTTTCCCGGGCTGGGGCAAGGCGCGTCTGCATGGCATGATCGCCAACCGTCCCGACTGGACGCTGTCGCGTCAGCGACAATGGGGCGTACCGATGGCCTTCTTCGTGCACAAGGAAAGCGGCGATCTGCATCCACGCACACCGGAATTGCTGGAACAGATTGCGCAACGCGTAGAGAAAAACGGCATCGAAGCATGGCTGACGCTGGATCCTAAAGAGTTGCTCGGCGACGACGCCGGCATGTACCTGAAGAACAAGGACACGCTGGACGTCTGGTTCGATTCCGGAACCACGCATCAAACTGTTCTGCGCGGTTCGCACAAGGAACAACTGGCCTTCCCTGCTGATTTGTATCTGGAAGGTTCGGATCAGCATCGCGGCTGGTTCCATTCTTCCTTGCTGACCTCGTCCATGCTGAACGGTCGCGCGCCATACAGGGCTTTGCTGACACATGGTTTCGTGGTCGATGGCGAGGGCAAGAAAATGTCCAAGTCCAAAGGCAACGTCGTGGCGCCACAAAAGGTATCCGACTCGCTGGGCGCCGATATTCTGCGCCTGTGGGTTGCCGCCACCGATTATTCCGGCGAGCTGTCGATCTCGGATGAAATCCTGAAACGCGTGACTGAAAGCTATCGCCGTATTCGCAATACCTTGCGCTTCCTGCTGTCGAATACTTCCGATTTCGACGCGAGCAAGGATCTGGTCGCAGTCGCCGACATGCTGGAAATCGACCGTTATGCGATCGCACAAATGAACGCGATGCAGAATGAAATCGTCGCACATTACCGCGCCTACGAATTCCATCCTGTCATCTCCAAGCTGCAAGGTTATTGCACCGAAGATCTGGGCGGCTTCTATCTGGATATCCTGAAAGATAGGCTGTACACCAGCGGTGTGACTTCGCACGCGCGTCGTTCGGCACAAAGCGCAATCTGGCATTTGACGCAATCGCTGCTGCGCCTGATGGCACCGGTGCTGTCGTTCACCGCAGAAGAAGCATGGGTGATTTTTGCAGGCAAGGATGCCGGCGACACGATCTTCACGCAAACCTATTACACCCTGCCGGAAGTAGCGGATGGTGCTGCCTTGCTGACCAAGTACACGCTGCTGCGCGAAGTACGCAACGACGTTACCAAGCAACTGGAAGAAGTACGCGTCGCCGGCGGCATCGGTTCATCGCTGCAGGCAGAAGTTGCACTGAAAACCAGCGGCGACAAATTCGCTGCGCTGGCAAGTCTGGACGACGATTTGAAATTTGTCCTGATCACTTCGCAAGCCAGTGTGGAAAAAGTCGCCAGCGCAGAAGAAGAATCTGTCGTCGTCACGCCATCGACAGCGCAAAAATGCGAACGCTGCTGGCACTATCGCGCCGACGTGGGGTCTCATGCCGAGCACGAAGGATTGTGTGGCCGCTGCGTCGCCAATCTGTTCGGCAAGGGCGAAGCACGTCGCTTTGCATAACGACAGACTGAACTGATAGCGAAAGTATTGATGACGACCACCCCTTCTACGAACACCGGTATCGCCCGCTGGCTGGGTATCGCTGCGATTCTGATCATTCTCGATCAGATTACCAAGATCGCCATCACCAGCACCTTCGTGTACGGTGAATCGATGCCGGTTACGCCGTTCTTCAATCTGGTGCTGGTCTATAACAAGGGCGCTGCCTTCAGCTTCCTTGCATCGGAAACCGGCTGGCAGCGGCATTTCTTCACTGTGGTTGGCATAGGCGCATCTGCCTTCATCATCTATCTGCTGAAAAAAAATCCGGGCCAGCGTTTGCTGAGCTGGGCGCTGGCATTGATACTCGGCGGTGCGATCGGCAATGTCATCGACCGTGTTCTGTACGGCCACGTCATCGACTTTCTGGATGTCTATATCGGCAACTGGCACTGGCCGGCATTCAATATTGCCGACAGCGCGATTTGCATAGGTGCAGTACTGTTTATCTACGATGAATTGCGGCGTGGCAAAAAACAGGTTTCAGGCACTTGAACTGTTAAACTAGCCCGCAACATCTTTCAGGAGCCCTCATGGATCTTGCCGGTAAAAAAATCGTACTCGGATTGACTGGCGGCGTAGCCTGCTACAAGGCAGCCGAACTGACGCGCGAGCTGACCAAGGCCGGCGCTATCGTGCAAGTCGTCATGACGAATGCTGCAACGCACTTCATCACACCGGTCACCATGCAAGCCTTGTCCGGCAATCCGGTCGTGACCGACCAGTGGGATGCGCGTGTTTCCAACAACATGCCGCACATCGATCTGACGCGCGATGCCGATGCGATCGTGATCGCACCCTGTTCCGCCGATTTCATTTTCAAGCTTGCGCATGGTGCCTGCGACGATCTGCTCTCCACCCTGTGCGTGGCACGCCCCGACACCCTGCCGCTAATGATTGCTCCGGCGATGAATGTAGAGATGTGGCAAAACCCGGCTACCAGACGCAATGTGGCGCAAGTGAAAGCCGACCGCATTACCGTGTTTGGCCCCGATGCCGGCGAACAGGCTTGCGGCGAAACCGGCATGGGCCGCATGCTGGAACCGGAACAACTGCTGGAAGAAATCATCGCCAGCTTCCAGCCGAATCTGCTGGTAGGCAAAAGCGTGATGGTAACCGCCGGCCCGACCTTCGAGCCTATCGATCCGGTACGCGGCATTACCAATCTTTCATCCGGAAAAATGGGTTATGCGATTGCACGCGCGGCACGCGAAGCCGGTGCCGACGTCACGCTGGTTTCCGGTCCGACTGCATTGGCTGCGCCTTACGGTGTGCATCGCATCAATGTGCAAACTGCCGAGCAGATGCACGATGTCGTAATGTCGCGCGTCAGTTCGCAGCACATATTCATTGCCGTGGCGGCAGTCGCCGACTGGCGCGTCAAGAATCAGAGCGCGCAGAAATTGAAAAAAGACGCGACCGGTCATGCGCCGGCACTGGAATTCGAGCAGAACACCGATATTCTGGCCGCCGTCGCCGCACTGGAGAAACCTCCGTATTGCGTAGGCTTTGCAGCAGAGTCTGAAAATCTGCAGGAGTACGGCGAAGCCAAACGCAAGAAAAAAAATATCCCTCTGCTGGTCGGCAATATCGGCCATCAAACTTTTGGGCAGGACCAGAACGAACTGGTACTGTTCGACGATCAGGGCCATACGCTGTTCCCATTGGCTGACAAGCAAAAACTGGCGCGCCAGCTGATAGGCGAAATCGCCCGCCGCCTGCAATAAGACCGCATACTTGTCGATGACAGCGTTTGCCATCCATTTCATTCCACCATCGTTCACATGAAAACAATAGACGTCAAAATTCTCGATCCGCGCATGCAGGAACAAATGCCGGCTTACGCCACATCCGGCAGCGCCGGACTCGATCTGCGTGCCTGCATCGATGCACCACTCACGATCAAGCCGGGTGAAACGCACTTGATTCCGACCGGGCTGGCGATACACATCGACAATCCGGCGTATGCTGCCGTCATCCTGCCGCGCAGCGGCATGGGTCACAAACATGGCATCGTGCTGGGGAACTTGGTGGGCCTGATCGACTCCGATTACCAGGGCCAGTTGATGGTCTCTACATGGAACCGCGGGCAAGCCGAATTTGTCCTCAATCCTATGGAACGTCTGGCGCAACTGGTCATCGTTCCGGTGCTGCAGGTCGGTTTCAATATCGTGGATGAATTTGATAGCAGCGAGCGCGGTGCCGGCGGCTTCGGCAGTACCGGCAAACACTAAATTCTCAGGAGAATGATTGATGTCAGGCCTGCTACAAGCTTTACGGTTTCCGCTCCAGCGCACTCCTTCTTTCAAGACAGTGTTGTTTCCTGTCGCCTTATTGCTGGCCGGTTGCAGCACAGTGTCGCTCGAGACTCCCACATCGCGCGTCAGCACTGCGACCAGCGAATCGTCGCAGTTGCAAACCTTGCGCGCGATTACCAACCAGCAGGATAGACTGTACCGCGTTGCCGCACCGCTGCTGGTCAGCAATGCGCCTTTATGCAAAGGCAATGCGCGCAACCTGATCGGCTTCAGCGCCAAGAACAAATATTCGTTTTCTGAAGATTATGTCAGCGCCGCGCAATCGCTGGGTTTCGACGAACGCCTGCAGGTCATGGGCGTCCTGAATAACAGCGGCGCTGCACGTGCCGGCATCAAGCGCGGCGATATCCTGATGACGGTGGAAGGCACTGCGATTCCGCAAGGCCCGAACGCCGAACGTCATGCCGCAGCCATACTCGGCCCGCTGGTCAGCAAACGTTCTTCCGTCAAGCTGGGCTTGGTCCGCAACGGCACCAATACCAGCGCCACCGTGCCCTTGACGCTGGCTTGCGGCTTCGGCATCGAACTCGGCAATGTCGACAATGTGAATGCCTACGCAGACGGCCGGCGCGTGCTGATCACGCGCGGCATGCTGAACTTCGCCAGAAACGATACCGAACTGGCCTATGTACTGGCGAAAGAACTCGCACATAACGCTCTCGGCCACCCAACCCGGCAAAGAGTGAATGCCACTGCAGGCGGCATCATCGACAATCTGATTCGTATTGCACCGGATACGAGTACGCTGGGCGGTTCCGGCGGCATACTTGCAACACCGCAGGAGCTCGATGCGGCCGCCGATACGCTGGCGCTCTATATGCTGGTACGCGCCGGTTACAACATCGATGGTGCTGCCGCTTTCTGGCAGCGACTGGCCGCGCAATATCCGGCAACCGTGCTGAACGCTTACACCGCGATTCATCCTGCTACCGCTTATCGTCTTGCCGCCATCGAAAAGACCAGTGCGGAAATCAAGAGCAAGCTGGCCGGAAAAAGATCATTGGTACCTTGAGCGATTGTCAAATAGCGAGCGCCGATTTTTCATCACAAAGCAGGCACAAAAAAATGCCGTTCAGTTTCAGACTGAACGGCATTTTTACTTCAAACCCGGAATATCAGTTTCGCGTAATCACTCCGCAAGCCACGCGCTTGCCGGCATTGCCGGTAGGCTGCGTCTTGTAATCATCCGGATCTGCATGCACGATCACGCCCTTGCCGATGATGCTGTTGGCAGCGTCCCTATCCAGCGTAATCTCGCCGTTGGCGACAACCAAAGTCAGCGAGGCTCTGCCGTTGGCGTCAGCAGTCAGATTGCCGAAATCGCCGCCATGGTGGTCGGCACTCGCCGGTGCACCATGATGTTTTCCGCCAGGATTGAAATGCCCGCCGGCACTCGTGCCATCCGGCGCACTGCAATCACCTTTTTCATGGATATGAAATCCGTGTACGCCGGGCGTCAAGCCTTCTATGCTCGCGCGTACAGTCACGCGATCACCTTTTTGCTGAAAGTGCACGAAACCGCTAGTCTTGTTTCCCTGTGTCGGTTTCAGCCTCGCTTCCGCGCTCGGACCTGAAGCGGAATAGCCGGCACAACCGGCAACAAGAACGACGGCGCCCAATAGCGCAGATGCAATAGCGGTTTTCATGTTGGTGACCTCATATTCAAATGAATGGCTGGTGAATGAATGCAACGCCAAAATCTGTTGCCATCAAACAATGACATGCGCTCAGTTCACATCGGCAAGTCTTCCGCCCCAGGGCTGAAAGTAGTGCCAGACTCCAAGTATTTTTTGCTCAAGAGTTGTGCTGCACCAAGACATGGTGCTACTGAGACATTATTTTTATGCCCAAGTTCTATCTGGGCATCTTCCACGCAAACAAAAATGCCGTTCAGCGGAACACTGAACGGCATGGAAAATGTCCATCGCTTTTGAAATCACGCCGTCGGCTTCAGTGCCTTGTCGATATCGGCACGCGTCAATTCCGGTGCAAATTGTTGAATGAAGCTGTAGGTATATTGCCGCAGATAGGCGCCACGCCGCACTGCCAGACGCGTCACATTCTGCGCAAACAGATGCGAGCCATCGATAACCGCCAAGCCGTGGCTGCCGTTATGCTGCACCGCCATCGAGGCGACGATTCCTACGCCCAGGCCCAGCGACACATACTGCTGAATCACGTCCGAATCCATCGCCGTCAGCACGATGTCCGGTGCAATATCGGCGCTTTTAAACGCGTCATCGATATGCCCGCGACCGGTAAAACCGAGGTCGTAGGTAATCAATGGATATTTCGCCAGTGCTTCCAGCGTGACCGGCGTATCCGACAGCAAGGCATGACCTTGCGGCACCACAATGGCGTGGTGCCAGCGATAGCAGGGAAAGGAAACCAGATCTTCAAACTGGCTCAAACCCTCGGTGGCAATCCCGATATCCGCCTTGCCCGACAATACCCATTCGGCAATATGTTCCGGTGAACTCTGTTGCAAGGCGATGCGTACTTTCGGGAATTCGGCACGAAATGCCTGCACGACTTCCGGCAGCATGTAACGCGCCTGCGTATGCGTGGTAGCCACCGCCAGCGTGCCGATTTCCTGTCCGGCATATTCCTGACTGGCGCGCTGCAGGTTTTCCGCTTCCAGCAACAGGCGATCGATGATTTGCAAAATACCGCGACCGGGATCGGTCAGGCCGGTCAGGCGCTTGCCGTTACGCTCGAAAATATCGACGCCCAACTCTTCCTCCAGCTCGCGTATCTGACGGCTCACCCCTGGCTGCGATGTAAACAACACGTTCGCCACCTCGGTCAGGTTATAGCCGCAGCGTGCGGTTTCGCGTATCGATCGTAATTGCTGAAAATTCATATCGCAAAACCTTTACCTAAATTGCACCGTCATCACAACATGCGGGGCGCGTATTCCTGCAGCCGCGCAGCGGTGCGTGTCAGACTGAATCGTCGACAAATACCTGCAGACGTTTGGGCCGCACTACCAGCGTTTCGCCTTCCTTCAACTTCAGCAGGCCAAAGCGTTCATTTGAAATCACTGCTTCGATCAACTCGCCGTTATCGTCGCGTTCCAGTTCCAGTTGCGCCAGCGGACCGATTGCATGCGCGCGCCGCAACTGCACCACGAGGCCTTCCGCACCAGAGGTGTAACGATCGACTTCCAGATCGTGCGGACGCACATAACCGATACCCTTGGCATCCTGCGTTTTTGCATGATCCGGCGCGTCGAAGGCAATGCCGGACGATTGCAGCACGCCTTCATGCACGCGACCGCGAAACAGATTCACGTTGCCCAGGAAACCATAGACAAATGGCGAAGCCGGATTGTTGTAGACATCCTTGGGCGCGCCGATCTGTTCGACATGGCCCTTGTTCATCAGCACGATTTGATCCGCGACTTCCAGCGCTTCTTCCTGATCGTGCGTAACGAAAATACTGGTGACATGCAATTCGTCATGCAGACGGCGCAACCAGCGGCGCAATTCCTTGCGGACTTTTGCATCCAGCGCACCGAACGGTTCATCCAGCAACAGCACGCGCGGCTCGACTGCCAGTGCGCGCGCCAGTGCAATCCGTTGACGCTGACCGCCGGACAATTGCGGCGGATAGCGATCGGCCAGCCAGTCGAGCTGCACCAGCTCCAGCAGCTTGGTGACCTTTTCCTTGATCACCTGTTCGGAAGGACGCGTCGCTGCCGGGCGCACGCGCAAACCAAAGGCGATGTTTTCAAACACCGTCATGTGCTTGAACAAGGCGTAATGCTGGAACACAAAACCGACCTGGCGCTCGCGCACATGGCGCGCCGATGCATCTTCGCCATCCAGCAGCACCTGGCCGTGATCCGGCTGTTCCAGACCCGCGATGATGCGCAACAAGGTCGTCTTGCCGCAGCCGGAAGGCCCGAGCAATGCCGTCAACTCACCGGCTGGGAATTCCAGCGATACATCGTTGAGGGCGACAAAATTGCCGAATTTCTTGTTGATGTTTTTAACTTCGATACTCATGATCCCTGCTCCTGAAACTGTTCGTGTGTGTCCCGCAAACGCCATTCAATGAATGATTTGAGCGCCAGTGTAACCAGTGCCAGCAATGCCAGCAACGAGGCGACTGCGAATGCTGCGGAAAACTGGTATTCGTTATACAGAATCTCAACCTGTAGCGGAATGGTATTCGTTTGTCCGCGTATGTGCCCGGAAACTACCGATACTGCGCCAAATTCGCCCATTGCGCGGGCATTACACAGAATCACGCCGTACAGCAAACCCCATTTGATATTCGGCAGCGTGACATGCCAGAAAGTCTTCCAGCCCGAGGCACCCAGCACCAGCGCCGCCTCTTCCTCTTCGCTACCCTGCGATTGCATCAGCGGGATCAATTCGCGCGCCACGAAGGGAAAAGTGACGAAGATGGTGGCCAGCACGATACCCGGCACCGCAAACAGGATCTTGATATTGTGTTCAATCAGCCAGCCGCCGAACCAGCCTTGCGCACCGAACAACAACACGTAAATCAAACCGGAAATCACCGGCGAAACCGAAAACGGCAAATCGATCAGCGTCAGCAAAAAACTTTTGCCACGAAAATCGAATTTGGCGATACACCATGAAGCAGCCACGCCGAATATCAGATTCAGCGGCACTGCAATTGCAGCGGTAATCAGCGTCAGCTTGATCGCAGACAGCGCATCTTCTTCAAGAATCGCCGCGATGTAGGCATCCCAGCCTTTTTTCAATGCCTCGGCAAACACTGCCATCAGCGGTACAAACAGAAACAACGCAAGAAAAAGCAGGGCCGTACCGATCAGCAGGCTGCGCACCCAGACCGGCTCCAGCGTTGCGGCTGGAACATGCGCTGCGCGCGGTGCGCTAATGGGAAATGCGTGATCGGAAGTGAGAGCGATGGCAGTCATATCAAACTTTCTCCGCCTGTCCGCGTTTGCGCGTCCAGGCCTGCAATAAATTAATCGTCAGCAGCATCAGGAACGAAGCCAGCAACATCACCACTGCAATCGCGGTAGCACCGGCGTAATCGTATTGCTCCAGCTTGGTCACAATGAACAGCGGCGTGATTTCCGACACCATCGGCATATTGCCGGCAATGAAAATGACGGAACCGTATTCACCGGTTGCACGCGCAAAGGCCAGCGCAAAACCTGTCAGCAAGGCCGGCAGCACCGTGGGAAAAATAACCTTGGTAAACGTTTGCCAATGGCTGGCGCCCAGACTGGCCGCTGCCTCTTCCAGCTCGCGCTCGGCGTCTTCCAGCACCGGCTGTATGGTGCGCACGACGAAAGGCAAGCCGATGAAAGTCAGCGCGACAATCACACCCAGCGGCGTGAAAGCGACCTTGATACCGACCATTTCCAGATAACGTCCTATCCAGCCGTTAGGCGCATACAGGGCCGTCAGCGCAATACCGGCCACTGCAGTCGGCAGGGCAAAAGGCAAATCGACCAGCGCATCGATAATTTTCTTGCCGGGAAAGGTATACCGCACCAGCACCCACGCCACGATGCCGCCAAAAAAAGCATTAAAAGTCGCCGCCAGCAGCGAAGCACCGAAGGTCAGCTTGTATGAGGCGATCACGCGATCCGATGTCACCGCCGCCACAAACGCCTCCCAGCTCATCGTGAAAGTCTTCAAAAAGACCGCCGACAACGGGATCAGCACGATCAGGCTCAGATAGAAAATGGTGAAGCCAAGCGACAAATGGAAACCGGGAAGCACCCTGAATACCTTTTGCGTCCGGACAGGAACAGCAGCGGCGATGGCAACAGACATAAGTTCTCTTATTACGAATATGACTAACAGGACGCAATAATCACACTTAGTCGTTATAAGTAGAACGAATCTTTTTGCATTTTGTTAGAAGAAAAACGTATATAGA
>NZ_JBEBPO010000055.1:0-16246 GCF_040395855.1 Herminiimonas fonticola
GCACGCTGTTGCCAGCGACCGCCCCCCACACTGATGAACACCAATAGCACCAGATAAATCTGGTAATGCATGAAGGCCTTCCAGAATCCTTCCGGGCGTTCCAGCAACAAACCGGCGCCGCAAGTCACTGCCAGCAAAGCCATGACCGGAATGAACATCGGACTATCCTTGACCGCCTGCCATCTATCGCGATAATGCCCACCCAGCAGCAGAGCCACAAGGAACAGCACGATACCGGTATAACCAATCCCGATTGGGAAAAACAGGGTAATAGGCAATAGCGAGAGAATGAATTGCGCTTTCGTTTCGTTTGTATTGAACAAATTCATGCGATCAGTCATAGGCAATCTGTACATTTTTTTCCGAATATAAATCGATTAGTTTTTGTTTTGTGTTGTCATCCGGATTGATGCGCCATTGCTCCGCAAAACGCAGTTCCGATACGCCTTTCGGATTTTGATACTGAATCACAACCGGGCTGCCGTCCGCACGCGCAGCCGCCTGCAAAGTCGCCATCAGCGTATTGACGTCGGCCGATGCCTGCAGCGATAAATAGATACCCTTGGCGTATTGAATCCGTACCGCTGCAATATCCATGACCTTCTCGGCCGTGATCCGCAATCCGCCGGAGAAACGGTCTTCCGAAATCTTGCCCGACACCGCGAGAAATTCATCTTCCTTGAACAGATTGCGATTCGCATCGAACACTTCGTTGTACACGGTCACATCGACTGTCGCGCTACCGTCGTCCAGCGTGACGATGATCATGCGACCGCGTTGCGTCATCTGTGTACGCACGCCGGAAATCACACCGGCGATGGTACGCGGTTCGCGTGATGGCTCCAGCTTGCTCAGACTGGTACGTGCAAAACGACGTGCTTCTTCCGCGTACGCATTGAACAAATGTCCGGACAGGTAAAAACCCAATGCAGCTTTTTCTTCCGTCAACTTTTGTTTATCGCTCCACGGCGATACCTTGACGTATTCCGGCGGAGTTTCCAGATCGCTGTCGTCGCCACCGAACAGGCTGACCTGATTGGCGGATGCCTCGGCCTGTTCCGCGCATTCCATCGCGAAACCGACCGAGGCCAGCAAAATTGCGCGATCGATGTTGAAGCAATCGAAAGCACCAGCGCGAATCAGCGAATCAATTGTGCGGCGATTGATCTGGCGCTTATCGACGCGTTTGCAGAAATCAAACAGGTCGGTAAATGGTTTGTCCTGACGCGCATTGACGATCGCATCGATCGCGCCCTTGCCCGAGCCTTTGACTGCGCCCAGGCCATAACGAATCTGCATTGCTTTCTTGCCCGGTACACCAACCGGCGTAAAACGATAATCCGATTGATTGATATCCGGCGGCAGCAAGGTCAAACCACATACATCAAGCGCATCTTCGACCAGAATCTTGATCTTGTCGGTGTCGTCCATTGCCAGCGACAAGTTAGCTGCCATGAACGCGGCAGGATGATGCGCCTTTAAGTAAGCAGTGTGATACGACAGCAAGGCGTAAGCAGCGGCGTGCGATTTATTGAAACCGTAGCCGGCAAACTTTTCCATCAAATCGAAAATCTCGTCAGCCTTTTCTGCCGACAGATCGTTCTTCGCAGCACCGGCGCGGAACAGCTCGCGATGCTGCGCCATTTCTTCAGCTTTCTTTTTGCCCATCGCACGACGCAACAGATCCGCGCCGCCGAGCGAGTAACCGCCGATGACCTGCGCCATCTGCATAACCTGTTCCTGATACACCATGATGCCGTAGGTTTCAGACAAAATGGCTTCGGTACGAGGATCGGGATATTCGAAACGCTCGCCATGTTTGCGTCGGCAAAAATCTGGAATCAGATCCATAGGACCCGGACGGTACAAGGCGACCAGCGCAATAATGTCTTCGAAGCGATCAGGACGCGCATCCTTCAGCATGCCCTGCATGCCGCGGCTTTCCAGCTGGAACACGGCGACGGTTTTCGCCTTGGTCAGCAGTTCATACGACGGTCTGTCATTCAGTGGCAACTTCTCTAAAGAAAAGTCCGCCATCGCCGGATCGAGATCCTTGATATAACGTACCGCACGATCCAGGATCGTCAGCGTGGTCAAACCCAAAAAGTCGAACTTCACCAGGCCGACGGCTTCGACGTCGTCCTTGTCATATTGCGACACCACGCCAGCGTCGCCGCCCTGCGTATACAAAGGGCAGAAATCGGTCAGCTTACCCGGCGCGATCAATACGCCACCCGCATGCATACCGATATTACGTGCGATGCCTTCAACCTGTTGCGCCAGCTCCAGCAACTGTTTTACTTCTTCTTCGTTTTCCAGACGCTCGGCCAGTAGCGGTTCTTCCTTGATTGCATCAGCAATCGTGACCAATTTGCCCGGCTTGAATGGAATCAGTTTGGAAATGCCGTCACAGAAGTTGTAGCCGAAATCCAGCACACGCCCAACGTCGCGCACCGCACCTTTGGCCGCCATCGTACCGAAGGTGGCAATCTGCGACACCGCATCCTTGCCGTATTGATCTTTCACGTATTGAATGACGCGATCGCGCCCTTCCTGGCAAAAATCGATATCGAAATCGGGCATCGAAACCCGTTCAGGATTCAGAAAGCGCTCGAACAGCAGGTTGTATTGCAGCGGATCCAGATCGGTAATCAACAAGGAATAAGCGACCAGCGAACCGGCACCGGAACCGCGACCCGGTCCGACCGGTACGCCATTATTTTTTGCCCACTTGATAAAGTCCGCCACGATCAGGAAGTAACCGGGGAAGCCCATGTGGATGATGGTGTCGGTTTCAAACTTCAGACGCGCCTGATAACGTTCGCGATTTTTTTCGCGCTGCTCAGGATCGGGATATAAATGCTCCAGCCGAGCATCCAGACCACGCTGCGCTTCCTTGACCAGAAACTCATCGATGGAAGAACCGTCCGGTGTCGGGAAGTTCGGCAGCTTCGGCTTGCCCAATTCCAGCACCAGATTGCAGCGCTTGGCAATTTCTATCGAGTTTTGCAATGCGTTTGGCATATCGGCGAACAGCTCCGCCATTTCTGCCTGCGTCGTAAAACGCTGACGCTCATTGAAGCGCTTGATGCGACGCGGGTTCGCAAGAATTTCACCTTCCGAGATACAAGTGCGCGCTTCATGCGCAGTAAATTCGTTTTGATCCAGAAACTGCACCGGATGCGTCGCCACCAAAGGCAAATTCAATTTGGCCGCGAGCACTGAAGCCTGGCGCACATGCGCATCCATATTCGGCTGATCAGCGCGCTGCACTTCAATATAAAAATGACCGGGAAACATTTCTGCCCAGCGCCTTGCATTGCGCTCGGCACCGGCCAGATTACCGTTATCGATGGCCATACCGACATCGCCAAAATGCGCACCCGATAAAACGATCAAGCCATTCGGCCCGCCTTCTGCGGCCAGCTGCTCCAGCCATTCCGGACGAATTTCGGCGCGGCCGCGATGCAGGTTGGTCAACCATGCTTTGGAAAGCAGTTCGCACAATTGCAGATAACCGGTCTTGTTCTTGACCAGCAACAACAGGCGCGATGGCTTGTCTTTGTCATTATCGTTGCTGATCCAGACATCGCAGCCGACGATGGGCTTGATGCCTTTGGAGCGTGCTTCTTTATAGAATTTGACCATGCCAAACAAGTTGGCAAGATCAGTAATGGCGAGCGAAGGCTGCGCGTCATCGGCAGCCGCCTGGATCACATCATCAATGCGGACCAGCCCGTCGACGATGGAATATTCGGAATGCAGGCGTAGGTGAATAAATTGCGGAGAAATCATGGCGGTATTCTACCGCGACCACCCCTTGCAACAGACATTTCAGCATTCCTGAATGCGAAGTTTATAATGTCGGCTTGTTCATGCCTTGCAGCATCCGGCTTCTGGCGACAAATCGTCCGATATATCGCCCGGTCCAGCAGCGAAAAGCTAGCCATGAGCAGTAGAACATTGTCCTCTTTACAAGAGCAATCACATCAAGAAACAAGCATGCAATCCACATCATTCGTTAATATCGCCGCCTATAAATTCATCAGCTTTGACGACACCGTCGAGAAGCGTCCTGAATTTATCGCCAAGTGCAAGCAACTGTCGTTAAAAGGCACCGTTCTACTCAGCCCGGAAGGCATTAACCTCTTTCTGGCTGGAACACGCGCGGATATCGACAGTTTTCTCGAATGGGTACGTGCCGATACGCGCTTTATCGATCTGGAAGTGAAAGAAAGCTATTCCGACGATCAGCCCTTCAAATACATGCTGGTCAAGCTAAAGCGCGAAATCATTACGATGAAGCATCCGCTGATCAAGCCGGAAGAAGGTCGCGCACCATCAGTCGACGCGGCCACGCTCAAGCGCTGGCTGGATCAGGGTCATGACGACAACGGCAAACCGGTCGTCATGATGGATACGCGCAATGCGTTTGAAGTCGATGTCGGCACCTTCGACGACACCATCGATTACCGCATAGAAAAATTCAGCGAATTCCCTGACATCGTTGCCAAAAACAAGGATGCATTGAACGACAAGACTGTTGTCACGTTCTGCACCGGCGGCATACGTTGCGAGAAAGCCGCGATCTATATGAAAAATGTCGGCTACGACAGCGTGTACCAGCTCGATGGCGGCATTTTGAAATACTTTGAAGAAGTTGGCGGCGATCATTACACCGGCGACTGCTTCGTGTTCGATCATCGTACTGCACTCAATCCACGTCTGGAACCAACGTTGGCAACGACGTGCGCCGCGTGCAATGCAACCGTATCGCCACGCGAACAACTGGCACCGGAATTCATTGAAGGCGTATCCTGCCCGCATTGCATCACGCAAGCTGCATCACATTAAATCGCCTTCCATCTAACGAGACAATTAATCATGATCAAAATCGGTGACATCCAGGTCGATAACGCACTGCCCTTCGTCCTGTTCGGCGGCATCAACGTGCTCGAATCACGCGATCTCGCGATGAAGTCTTGCGAAGAATATGTGCGCGTCACGCAAAAACTCGGCATTCCCTACGTTTTCAAAGCATCGTTCGACAAGGCCAATCGCTCATCGATCCACTCTTATCGCGGCCCAGGCCTGGACGAAGGCTTGCGCATTTTTGAAGACGTGAAGAAAACGTTCGGCGTACCCGTCATTACCGATGTGCACGAACCGTATCAGGCAGCACCTGTCGCAGAAGTGGTTGACGTGTTGCAGTTGCCCGCCTTCCTCGCACGTCAGACCGATCTGGTTGTTGCATTGGCCAAGACCGGCCGCGTCATCAACATCAAGAAGCCGCAGTTCCTCAGCCCATCACAAATGGGCAACATCGTCGAAAAATTTCGCGAAGCCGGTAACGAGCAGTTGATCCTGTGTGATCGCGGCAGCAACTTTGGTTACGACAATCTGGTGGTCGACATGCTGGGCTTTGGCGTCATGAAAAAGACCTGCAACAATCTGCCCGTCATTTTCGATGTCACGCACGCATTGCAGCAACGCGATCCGGGCGGCGCTGCATCGGGCGGTCGCCGCGAACAAGTGCTGGATCTGGCGCGCGCTGGCATGGGCGTTGGCTTGGCAGGTTTATTCCTGGAAGCGCATCCTGATCCAAAACTGGCAAAATGCGATGGACCTAGTGCTTTGCCCCTGGCGAAGCTGGAGCCGTTTTTGGGGCAATTGAAGCAGTTGGATGATTTGGTGAAATCGTTCGCACCATTGGATATCGAAGCGTAAATTCCAACTGATTTTAGTCAAATAAAAAGCGCGGCATCTTTTAGATGCCGCGCTTTTTTCTTGTGCTGATCCACGACTTATCGGACGAGATCAAACACCAACACTTCTGCCTGCTGACCATCAGTGATATCGACAGTCGACACATCCGACAATTTCAACGCATCACCAGTTTTCAGCTCAACGCCATTCACGGTTACCGCGCCACGTGCAACGTGAATATACGCAAGACGCCCAGCAGCAATAGCCAGCGATGCCGTTTCAGCACCATCAAACAAACCTGCATACAGCTTTGCATCCTGATGAATCAACACGGAACCGTCTTCACCATCGGAGCTAGCAATCAAACGCAAGCGACCGCGTTTGTCTTCTGCCGAGAAATTTTTCTCTTCATAGCTAGGTGGAATGCCAGTCACATTAGGCTGGATCCAGATTTGCAGAAAATGCGTAGTCTGATCTTTCGCGTGATTGAATTCCGAATGGCGTACACCGCTACCGGCACTCATTCTTTGCACGTCACCAGGGCGAATCACGCTGCCGGTACCCATGCTGTCTTTATGCGCCAGCTCGCCATCCAGCACATAGCTGATGATTTCCATGTCGCGATGGCCGTGGGTGCCGAAACCACCGCCGGCATGAACACGATCTTCGTTGATCACGCGCAAGGGGCCAAAGCCCATATGCTGTTCGTCATAGTATTCGGCGAACGAGAAGCTGTGGTACGAGTCCAGCCAGCCGTGATTGGCGTGACCGCGATCTTCACTTTTGCGAATTTCAAGCATGATGTCTTCCTTTCAGTGAGTTTTATTGTATGACTAAGCATCAATCTATGGTTACCACTATAGATGATCAAAACCCGTCGAATAAGGGCATAATTGCGTACAAGTTATTCAAATAATTTGAATATTGGATTTCACCCATGAATTTGACACTGGAAGCAATTCGCATCCTCGACACAATCGACCGCAAAGGCAGCTTTGGCGCAGCCGCAGTGGCGCTCGATCGCGTGCCGTCTGCGCTGACCTATAGCGTACGCAAACTGGAAGAAGACCTCGATGTTCTGCTATTCGATAGACGCGGTCATCGTGCCAAACTGACCGCAGCCGGACAGGAATTACTGACCGAAGGTCGTCATCTGTTGCGCGCCGCCGATGAACTGGAGCAGCGCGTCAAACGCACAGCAAGTGGCTGGGAAGTCGAATTGCGCATCGTGCTGGACGCGCTCATTCCATTTGAAAAATTGATTCCGCTGATCCATGAATGCGATTTGCAAAGCTCAGGCACACAATTGCGCTTTTCCACAGAAGTGCTATCCGGCACCTGGGAAAAACTCATCAATGGCGAAGCTGATCTTGCGATTGGTGTAGCTTACGATGGTCCGGATCTGGTGCGCGGCTCGGGCGGCTTTCGTGTCAAACCGCTAGGTGAGGTAGATTGGGTATTCGCCGTCGCACCTCATCATCCGCTCGCAAAATTGGATGAGCCGCTACCCGCCAGCATCGTGCAACAGTACCGAGCAATCGTCACCGGCGATAGCGGTCGCATGCTGCCCAGCATTACATCTGGTTTGCTGACAGGACAATCGACACTCACCGTGCCCACCGTGTGCGACAAACTGGCGGCGCAAGTTGCCGGTCTCGGCTGCGGCCACCTGCCGCGTAAATGGGCACAATCCTATCTCGATAGCGGCGCCTTGATCGAGAGGCAGACCAGCGAAAACAAACCCAACGGCACACTGCAATATGCATGGCGTACCGATGGACGCGGCAAATGCCTGAAATGGTTTCTGGCCAAACTGGCCGATCCCGCAGTACAAGACATGTTGCTGAGTAAATGAATATGCGCAATCCAGCCAACTCTTACATAGGGCGTTTTGCCCCTTCACCCAGCGGCCCCCTGCATGCCGGTTCGCTGGTCGCCGCAATGGCCAGCTACCTGGATGCCAAGGCACATCAGGGACTGTGGCTGCTGCGCATAGAAGACATAGACGAAACACGTACTGTTCCCGGCGCGACCGAAGCGATCATGCAGGCACTGGCAATTTTCGGCATGCAGCACGATGGCGAAGTGCTGGTGCAAAGCCAGCGCAAGGATGTGTATCAGGCAGCATTCGATAAGCTGGCCGAACACGCCTATCCATGCGGTTGCACGCGCAAGGAAATCGCCGATTCGCGGCTCGGTATCGCAGCCGATGGCGCCGCGATTTATCCCGGCACCTGCCGCAATGGATTAGGTGTTGGTAAAGCAGCGCGCACCTTGCGCTTGCGCGTACCCGATACCGGACAGACAGATGAGACGATTATTTTCAACGACCGCTGGCTCGGCACACTGATACAGCATCTGGCAACTGAAGTCGGCGACTTCGTTTTAAAACGTGCTGATGGATACTGGGCGTATCAACTGGCAGTGGTGGTGGACGACGCGGATCAGGGTGTCACACACGTGGTGCGCGGCACCGACTTGCTGGAATCGACCGGACGGCAAATCTACCTGCAGCACATACTCGGATTACCGACACCCTCTTATATGCACGTGCCGGTCGTCCTCAATGAAGTGGGAGAAAAGCTGTCAAAACAAACCGGCGCTCAAGCCCTCGATCTGGCGCACCCATTGGATGAATTGCTGTGTGCCGCACGCTTTCTGGAACTGCAGATACGTCGTGCAGATTCAGTTGAATCATTCTGGCAAAGCGCCATTACCGAATGGGCGCATCGCTTCGGCGCACAATAAAAAAGGACGCCTGGGCGTCCTTTTTTATTGTGCTGGAACTTAACGCTTGGGCGCGCCGCCCAGCAAAGCCGCCACTTTGTGCCTCTGCGGTTTGGCTGGCACCTGATCCGCCAGCTTGTTATCACTGACGGTTGATGGCGCAGGCTCATACGGCTTGGTAAAGAACGGGTCGATTTTTTCCTTGCGTGGTGCGGCGGCATACGCACTGCGACTGCCATTCGATGCTGCACCGACACTGTGTTCCGGTGCGCGCGACGGACGAGATTCATCTTTGCGCGGACTGCGTTCGTGTGCACGGCGATCATGGCTGCGTTCAGTGGTGCGTCCGGATGAAGGTTTGAAGCCGATCAACTCGGCTGGCACAAATTTGTGCTTGATCATCTTCTCTATGTCGACCAGCAAGCGTGCGTCCTTGTCCGAAAACAGCGAAATCGCATCGCCCGATGCACCTGCACGGCCGGTACGGCCGATACGATGTACATAATCTTCTGCGTTGTACGGCAAGTCGAAGTTGATCACACAAGGCAGTTCGGCAATATCAAGGCCGCGTGCGGCGACGTCGGTTGCCACCAGCACTTCTATCGTGCCGTTTTTGAATTGTTCCAGCGCCTGCATGCGTTCAGATTGCGATTTGTCGCCGTGAATTGCGGACGCCTTGACGCCTTCGTTTTCCAGCTGGCGTGCCAGGCGCGATGCGCCGATTTTTGTATTCGAGAAAACGATGACCTGCTTCAGGCCACGTTCGCGGATGATGAAGGACACCGCATCGCGCTTGGCTTCTTCTTCCACTTTGTAAATGATCTGCGTGACGTTCTCGGCCGTCGCATTACTGCGTGCAACTTCGATCGTGACCGGATCTTTCAGGAAAGTTGCCGCGAGTTTCTTGATCTCCGGCGAGAAGGTCGCCGAGAACATCAGATTCTGCCGCTGCTTGGGCAACAGGTTGATGATGCGCTGCAGATCGGGCAGGAAGCCCATGTCCAGCATGCGATCCGCTTCATCCATGACCAGGATTTGCGTTTGCGACAGATTGATGGATTTTTGCTGTACGTGATCGAGCAGACGACCCGGTGTTGCAATGACGATTTCCACCCCGCCGCGCAAGGCAGCGGTTTGCGGCGCCATGTCCATACCGCCGAAAACAACAAGAGAACGCAAAGGCGTGTGACGCGAATAGGCTTTGACGTTGGCGGCAACCTGATCGGCCAGCTCACGCGTCGGCGTCAGGATCAATGCGCGCACTGGGTGACGTGCCGGCGAAGCGCTGGAATTGGCATGCGCCATCAGCAACTGGATGATAGGCAGCGAGAAACCCGCCGTTTTACCGGTGCCGGTTTGCGCGGCGCCCATGACGTCTATGCCTTTGAGCACAACCGGAATCGCCTCAGCCTGGATAGGCGTCGGATGGACATAACCCTGATCGTTCAGCGCCTTGAGAATTTCCGGCGCAAGGCCGAAATCCTGAAAGCGAATGGCAGGCGCAGCATCAGATATCGCGATGGGCGCTTCGGTAGGCAAAGCAGACTGATTGTCAGACATTGTATGCAGCAGGTTCCTGGGACGTTAATGCGATTAGGACATGCAAATAATGCACATCCGTGACGAATCCGGAAAAGACCTGACTCTTTCGATAATTGAATGATTACTTGATGAAACAAGGCTGCAATGAGCGGGCGCGAAGCGCTGTAGAAATTCCGGACCTTCTCGACTACCATCACTGCCTTGACAAAACCAGATGCATTATACGCCGTAAGGCAGAAACACGTGATTTATCAATGGGTTGTAGTAAAAAAATGGCAAGGCTGGCTGGATGAATGATGCTGCAGGGTACCAGCAGGCAATCGGGCAGTGTCAAAGATGTGATGGACGTGATTTACACGCATGCGCTACAGAATGACAACACCGCAGCGCATGCCCTCATCAACACATCAGGACATCGATGCGATTGTTCTATGCCCTATGGCCAGTTGTGCGGATGAACCGGGCTGCTTGCGCACCACACCCGGCACCATGTGTGTACCACTGGTGGTTTTAAAAATTGAAATCGATTGCGATAAATGCTCGGTCTGCTCTTCCAGACTCGCAGCGGCAGCCGCTGCCTCCTCAACCAGTGCAGCATTTTGCTGCGTCACCTGGTCCATGTGCGAAATGGCCAGATTGACCTGCTCGATCCCGTCACTTTGCTCGCGGCTCGCCTGCGTGATTTCATTCATGATGTCGGTCACACTTTTCACTGAATCGACGATATTTTCCATGGTTGCCATCGCATCGCCAACCAGACGATTGCCCACGCCCACCTTGTCCACCGAGTCATCGATCAGGTGCTTGATTTCCCTGGCTGCGTTGGCAGAGCGTTGCGCCAGGCTACGCACTTCTCCCGCCACTACCGCAAAACCCTTGCCTTGCTCGCCCGCACGCGCCGCTTCCACCGCAGCATTCAATGCCAGAATATTCGTCTGAAACGCAATGCCGTCGATCAGGCTGATGATATCGACAATCCGTTTGGCAGAGGCACTGATTTCATTCATCGTCGCCCCCACTTTTTCCACCACCGCACCACCTTTTCCGGCCACTTCGGATGCAGACAACACCAGACGATTCGCCTGCTGCGCATTGTCTGCATTCTGCCTAACGGTAGAAGCGAATTGCTGCATGCTGGATGCGGTTTCTTCCAGACTGGAAGCCTGCGCTTCAGTGCGTCGCGACAAGTCCATATTGCCTTCGGCAATTTCGTGCGTTGCAATCGTGATCGAATCGACGTTCTGACGGATATCGCCCATCACAGAGCGCAAATTCACATTCATCTGCTGCAGAGCCTGTTGCAATTGCCCCATATCGTCATGACGATCGACATCAAAATTCGCCGTAAAATCACCGCCGGCAATCACACGTGTCTTGCCAATCAGCCTGTTCAACGGCCGCATGATGGAGAAATACAATCCGGCCCAGGACAGAATGGCAATACCGACACCGACTATCGTTGCCGCCCCATACCAATACGACCAGGCGGCATTTTCAACAGCCGTAGTAGCAGCAACCCCCAGCGTCAGGATCAGCGCAATAAGCACGCTCATGCCGATGCCTACGCGTGTACCCAAGCCGATATTTTTCAACGAGGCCAGCTTGCCGAGCAAGCCCGCCGCCACGACTTCGCCACGCTTGACCATCAAACCCTTGGCCTTGCCGGCCTTGAAGCGTGCGTAAATTTTTGCCGCGCCGTCTACCTGCGCTCGCCCCGGTTTGCTGCGTACCGACATGTAAGCGACAATTTTCTGCTCTTCCCGCACCGGCGTGACATTCGCGTTGACCCAGTAAAAATCGCCGTTTTTACGTCGATTTTTGACCATGCCCGTCCACGGCAAACCCTGCTGCAAGGTCTGCCACATATCTGCAAATGCCTGTTCGGGCATGTCGGGATGGCGAATCAGATTATGCGGTTTGCCAAGCAGCTCTTCTTCCGTAAAACCGCTAGCCTCGATAAAGGCCGGATTCACATAGGTAATCCGGCCCTTGGTATCGGTTTTGGATACCAAAGACATATCATCCCTCAAGATGAATTCGGCATTCGTAACCGGCAAATTGGTGCGCATCTGAAATCCCCTGCTCGTGGTGTAAAAAGCAACTCTATTGCCGCTGCCGTTATGGATACATGCGTATACCATATTGCCACTGGGAAAATCGCGTATTGCGCTAGATCAAATTTTGTTGAAAATCAATTATCCAGAATGACTAGATCTTCCTGCCTACTCCCCAAACTATAGTTGCCTTACCGACATCACGGCGTGAACTCCCAATGCTCGGACCAATCCACTTCTTCCGTCGCCACCGCCCGTAAAAGCTCAAAGGCTTTTTGCATCACCTCGGATTCTTTTTCACGCGAATAAACCAGATAAACCGGATATGAAAATTCAGGTGCACTTTTCACTTTTTCCACCAGCCCCATGGCCAGCGCGCGCCGTACGACGCGCGTGCGGAAATAGCCGCTGCCACCCGCTTGCAAGATGTATTGCAAGGCAAGCGGCCCCAGATTGAAAGACAGGACATTTTTTGCCTTGTCCGGCAAGGCCGCGTCGTGCTGCTTTCTGAAATCCAGCCCCCAATCGACATACACATACGGATCAGGCTTTTTGGTCGATGCAATCTGCACCAATTTTTCTTCCAGTATTTGCTCTACCTGCATACCGGTCCAGTATTCCGGCCGGTAAACCAGTGCGGCATCCAGCAAACCACGTTCCAGTTTGGACTGCAAGGCACTCCCATCACCAACCTCCACGCGGATAGCATGCGAAGGCAAGGCGCGCCTGAGTTGCATTGCCCATTGCAGCATCAATGGATTGCATAAACTCACCTCGCTCCCCAGCGCAAGCGAATCGCCGTAGCCATCAGGCAAAGGCAAATCACGCCGTGCCGCATCCCAAGTTTGCACTAACTGGCTGGCATATCCGACGAAACGTTCGCCATCGTCGGTTAAACGCGCACCAGCGCGATTGCGTACAAACAACGAACAACCCAGTTGCGATTCAAGATTCTGCACCCTTGCCGTCACGGTGGTTTGCGTGACATGAAGACGTGTCGCGGCGGCAATAAAACTGCCTGAGCGTACGATATAAAGAAAGGTCCGGGCGAGTTCAATATCCATGTTTAACCTTTAGTGCAACATTCCTGATAATAAATGATGGGAAATTTCATTTTTACATGACGCCATAAATATGCATAATCTGTGCATATTTTAACGCCAAGAGATCCGCGCGATCGAATAATCTGCTCGGCGCATGCATTACAAAAAAACAAGCGTATTAACACAACAAACCTTTGGTCCTCAAATCGAAAGGAGTTTTTTGAATGTCCGCTCAATTCTTACCCCAGACTACTACGCCGTTCACTCCCAAGAATTCTCGCCTGCATCGCGCAACGGTAGAGCTCCTTGGCAAGGCGTCCATCGAGATCAATGGCTCCAGTCCGTGGGACATGCAACTTAAATCACCCGGCGTTCCGGAACGCGCGTTTTCCCAGGGCAACTTGGGATTAGGTGAAGCATATATGGATGGAGCATGGGATGCAGAAGAATTGGATGAATTCTTTGCGCGCCTTTTAGGCACCAGACTGACAGATCAGATTCAACCGCTACGCCTGCTGGGACATGCGCTGTCCGCAAAACTATTGAATCGGCAGGACATGAAACGCGCCAGACAGGTAGGCGAGGTGCACTACGATCTGGGCAATGACTTTTACGCAGCGATGCTCGATTCACGCATGACCTATACCTGTGGCTACTGGGAAAATGCCACCAATCTGGAACAGGCGCAGCAAGCCAAGCTGGACATGGTATGCCGCAAACTGCGCCTCAAGCCCGGCATGCGCGTACTGGACATCGGTTGCGGCTGGGGCAGCTTCATGGCTTACGCCGCTGAAAATTATGGCGTGGAATGCGTAGGCGTGAGTATTTCAAAGGAACAGGTTGCATGGGCGCAGCAACGCTATGCGCATCTGCCGCTGGAATTCCGCCTGCAGGATTACCGTGAACTGAATGAAGAATTCGATGCAATTGCCAGCATCGGCATGTTTGAACATGTAGGCCGCAAAAATTACCGTACCTACATGAAAGTCGCGCATCAATGCCTGAAAAAGAACGGTGTGTTTCTGCTGCACACCATAGGCAAGAACATGCGCAAATCTGCACCCGATCCATGGATAGATAAATATATTTTCCCCAACGGCGATCTGCCATCGGCAGGCCAGATCGGGGATGCCGCAGACAATTTGTTTGTCATTGAAGACATGCACAACTTTGGCGCCGATTATGACAAAACGCTGATGGCCTGGTTCAGGAATTTCGATGCGGCATGGCCGCATTTTGAAAATCAATTAGGCACACGCTTTTACCGCATGTGGCGTTATTACCTGTTGTCCTGCGCCGGCGCCTTCCGCGCACGCGATATTCAACTGTGGCAATGGGTGCTGTCCAAGGAAGGGATACCCGACGGGTATCACCGCGAACGGATTTGATGATTTTTGAGTCAGGCAGCTGACGTTATAAACGGGCGTTCAATTCAATGTATTAGATTGAACAATGGCTGTGCACAAAGAAAAGGGCTTGCGCCACAAACGCAAGCCCTTTTCCCTTGCAGCAGAACAGTAGTCATGACTCCGGACTACTGTTCCGGCAGGCCGGCACCAACCTAATGTATAAAAACGCATTACCCGGCTAATTCGATACCACAGCAAAAAATGTGTGGCATTTTGCAAACTACGCCGCCCCTTCCCACATTCCATGAACGTTCTTGAGTCCTAGTTTTTGTGCATCTTCCAGACCCACGATTTTGTCGTACCCCTCCAGCTTCGCCAGATCGACGAGCTCGGGGGGAATGTGTGCATTTGATTTAACGGAAAAGAAAACTTTGACCCTGGGAGTGAGCAAAGAATGCTCGGATTGCTCTACCACTACGCCTATGCGCCCGGTCTTTAACCTGACCAATGCGCCGGTAGGATAAATACCTATGCATTTCACAAACGCCTGGAAAACGACCGGATCAAAATGGCCTTTCCATTCGGCCATGCGGCGCAAGGATTCTGACGGCTCCCAACCGGCCTTATAAGCGCGATTCGATGTGATGGCATCGTACACATCACAGACAGCACCCATGCGCGCAAACAGGCTGATGTTTTCACCTTCCAGTCGATGCGGATAACCTGTGCCATCGAAGCGTTCATGGTGATGCAAACATACATCGAGCGCAGCTTCGCTAACGTCAGGCGACACTGACAGAATTTTGTGTCCTTCGACAGGATGCTCCTTGACTGCGACGAACTCCTCGTCGGTCAACTGGCCCGGCTTATCCAGTATCGACTGCGAAATCATCATTTTCCCCACATCATGCAGCAATCCCGCCAGCCCCGCATCCCTGATTTGCCTGTCATCCAGCTTCATTTTTCTGGCGAGTGCAATCATCAGTGCGCACACCGCAACTGAATGCATGTAAGTGTAGTCATCCTTGTTTTTGAGTCGAGCGAGACTGATGAGCGCATCGGGATTGCGCATGACGGAAGAGGAAATTTCTTCTACCAGTGAGTGTGCCTGCGCCGTGTTCAGCGCATTGCCCATCCTGGCTTCCTGAAACATGGTGGTAACGGCAGTCTTGCCATCGGCGCATATTTTCTTGGCGCGTGCCATTTCATCATCGAAGGATGCACGACGCGGCTCTATCACTGGAGGGGATACTATTTTTTGTGCAGTTGCTTCAACTTCGTTTTTTTCAACGACAGGCTTCTCGACATCCAGTCCTTTGGAAGTATCGATCCACACTTCGGCCACATCACTGACTTGAATCGCGTGCAAATCCTTGAGATTGTCGAGCAATAATGAAGTCCGCCAAAACGGCGATTCATCCCAGGTACTGCAAAATTTTTGAATGAACATGCCAACACGGAGCTGTTCCACATTGATTTGTTTCAACATATGCGTGCTCGCGTTATTGTTGTCCGGTCATTCAATTGATACCTGGCTGATTAATTGATGTTGCAGGCTTGTCTATTTCAAGAGTTTCATCGAAGGGACGATATTAACCCGATTTATCAGAAAAATGCCCTGAATCAACATTTGCATGAAAATGTAAAAATAAGCATGCCTGAGCAGGAGAATTGAAGCTCGGGAAGGAATGAAATGCGATATGCCGCAACAAGGTCTTGATCCTGTCACGTCCGGAAATGACAAAGGGGCTACGATTTCTCGTAACCCCTTGATTTTACTGGTGGGCCTCCCGTGAGTCGAACACGGCACCAACGGATTATGAGT
>NZ_JBEBPO010000056.1:0-15816 GCF_040395855.1 Herminiimonas fonticola
GCAAACAAGTCAGCAAAAATAACGAGTAACACTTTTATGGCAGTGGCATGACGACAGCAAAATTCATCACCTTTGAAGGAATAGACGGCGCGGGAAAATCCACGCATTTATCGTTCGTCGCCGACTTGCTGCGTGCAGGTAAAAAAAACGTAGTCATCACGCGCGAGCCGGGCGGCACCAGCCTGGGCGAAGCGCTGCGTACTATCCTGTTGCATGAAAAAATGCATCTGGAAACCGAAGCCTTGCTGATGTTTGCGGCGCGGCGCGAACACATCGCGCAAGTTATCGAGCCGGCACTGACGCGCGGCGACTGGGTAATTTCGGACCGCTTTACCGATGCGACCTTTGCCTATCAGGGCGGCGGCCGCAAGCTGGACCGGCAAAAACTTTCTGCGCTCGAGCAATGGGTGCATCCGCATCTGCAACCCGATTTGACCTTGCTGTTCGATGTGCCACTGGATGTGGCGCGCGCGCGGCTGGATGCAACGCGTACGCTGGACAAGTTCGAGCAGGAGAAAGCGGATTTCTTCGCCGCCACGCGCGCGGAATACTTGCGTCGCGCCGCCGAATTCCCGCAACGCTTCCGTATCATCGATTCGACGCAGGCTATCGCGACGATACAGGAACAATTGCGCGACATCATCGCAGGACTCGATACTTGAATACTCCTTATCCCTGGCAGCACGCTTCCTGGCAGCAGTGGCAGAAACTGCGTGAACGCCTGCCGCACGCAATTCTCTTTCACGGACCGGAAGGCATAGGCAAGACAGCTTTTGCCGAAGCCTGCGCGCAATCGCTGCTGTGCGAAACGCCGGCCGCCGATGGGCATGCATGCGGCACTTGCGATGCCTGCGGCTGGTTCGGGCAATACAGCCATCCCGATTATCGTCGCGTACGTCCGGAAATTCTGGATGATGGCGAATCTGCAGAAGGCGAAGACGCTGAAGCGGGTGACGTCAAGAAATCCAAATCGACCAAGGCGCCGTCGAAGGAAATCAAGATCGACCAGATCCGTGCCTTGTCCGACTTCATGAATATTTCCACGCATCGCTCCGGCATGCGTGTGATTACGCTGTATCCGGCCGAAGCCTTGAATACGGCAGCTGCCAATTCCTTGCTGAAAATGCTGGAAGAGCCGCCGCCAAACACGATGTTTTTGCTGGCGACCAACAGCATTGATCGCCTGCTGCCGACGATACTCTCGCGTTGCCGCAAGTTTGCACTGGCGATGCCGGGAAGCGAAGAAGCCTTGCAGTGGCTGCAGGCGCAACAGGTAAAAGACGCCGACAGCTGGCTGGCCGAGCAGGGCGGTGCGCCGCTCGCCGCGCTGGCATCCTCGCAAGCCGGTGCGCGTGAAACGCTGGATGAATTTTTGCAGCAACTGGCACAGCCTGGCGTCGATGCGGCATTGAAAACTGCCGAGCGTTTGCAAAAAATACCGGTGACGGAATTAGTCGCGTGGTTGCAACGCTGGTTGTATGACGTGCTTTCCGTCAAACTTTCCGGCACAATCCGTTACTATCCGCGCTACAAAAAAGAATTGGCTGCGTTGGCTGCACGTGCCGATGCTGGCGCCTTGCTGCAAGCGATCAAGATGCTCAATGAACGGCGCGCAATTGCCGATCATCCGCTGGCGCCCAAGCTGTTTATAGAAGACATGTTGCTGGATTATTCGACGCTTTTTTCCTGAGAGGTTCATGATGGCAGATGCCCCGATTGCAGCAGCTAATCCCGCAGTGGGTCGCCCGTCGGTATTGTCTTTGCCGATCAAGGAGAAGTCCGCTTTGTACGCGGCCTATATGCCGTTTCTGGCAAATGGCGGCATCTTTGTGCCCTCCACCAAGCCATACAAGATCGGCGATGAAATCTATCTGATCCTGACTTTGATGGACGATCCGACCAAATATCCGATTGCCGGCAAGATCGCGTGGATCACGCCGGCCGGGGCGAACAACAACAAGGCGCAAGGCATAGGCGTGCAGTTTTCCGCCGACGAGAGCGGCCAGCGCATCAAGCAACGCATCGAAGAATTACTGGGTGCGGCACTGGGTTCATCGCGGGCTACGCATACGCTGTAGTTTTCTTTGCAACTCGAACGCAGCTTTTCCTGTTTCTGCTTTGGCGTTGGCGCGCAGTAAAGTTGTCTGGCGCGTACAATTCAGTCTATGTATATCGATTCCCACTGTCACATCAATTTTCCCGAGCTTGTTGCGCGCATGCCGGAGATACTCGGCAAAATGGCCGACAACGAAGTCAGTCATGCGCTCTGCGTTTCGTGTGATCTGCCGAATTTCCCCAGCGTGCTCGAGCTGGCTGAACGCTATCCCAATATTTACGCCTCGGTCGGCGTGCATCCGGATTATGAAGATACGCCGGAGCCGTCTGTCGATGACCTGATTCGCCTCTCCGATCACCCGAAGATTGTAGCGATCGGCGAGACCGGGCTCGATTATTACCGGCTGGAAGGCGATCTGGAATGGCAGCGCGAACGATTCCGCAGACATATCCGTGCCTCGCGTGCGACCGGCAAGCCGCTGATCATTCACACCCGTGCGGCCTCTGAAGACACAATACGCATCATGCGCGAAGAAGGCGCCGGTACCGATGCGGGTGGTGCGGCTGGCGTCATGCATTGCTTTACCGAATCGCTGGAGGTGGCGAAGGCGGCAATGGAAATGGGTTTTTATATTTCATTCTCCGGCATCGTGACGTTCAAGAGCGCGAAGGATTTGCAGGCAGTGGCGCGCGAAGTGCCGCTGGAACAGATGCTGATCGAAACCGATTCGCCTTACCTGGCGCCGGTACCGCATCGCGGCAAGGTGAACGAACCGGGGCTGGTGCGTCATGTGGCGGAATATCTGGCGCTCCTGAAAGACGTTCCGCTGGAGCGGATTGCGCAGCAGACGACGGATAATTTCTTTAACTTATTCAAGATTGCGCGGTGAGCTGATGCCGAACAGGAAACCGGATAATTTGCGTAGATGCTCTCTGCAACTGTTGGTGGCGATATCGCTGGCCGCGAGTTTGCCGATGCAGGCGTATGCAGGCGCTTATGATGATTATTTTCAGGCAGTGAAGGCAGATGATGTGGCTGTCGTTACTTCTTTGTTGCAGCGCGGTTTTGATCCGAACACGGTAGAGCCTGAGCGTGGCGACTCAGGTCTGGTTCTGGCTGTGCGTGAAAAGGCAATGAAGGTATTTGCCGTCTTGCTGCAGGCGCGCGGAACGGATGTGGATCTGAAAATCAATAACGGCGATACGGCATTGATGATCGCCGCGTATACGGCCAATAAACAGGCGGTGGCAGCATTGCTGGCCAAGGATGCAGCAGTCAACAGGAGTGGTTGGACACCTTTGCATTATGCGGCAGCAAGCGGTGATGACGATATCGTGAAAATGCTGCTGGATAAAGCGGCCATACCGGATGCGCCATCGCCGAATAAAACCACGCCCATGATGATGGCCGCGCGTGGTGGTCATATTTATGTGGTGAAGACATTGCTCGATGCAGGAGCGGACGCTACGCTGAAAAACGATGCTGGCATGACTGCGATCGATTTTGCCCGGCAGAGCGGCAACCAGGATATTGTTGAAGGCTTGACCTATCGCCTGAAGAAGGCCGGCAAGCTTTAGGCATCCAATACGACAGCATGAAAATACTGTCGCGCGTACCGAGTACAGGCAAGGTGAAAAAAGCCGCTGAAGCCTGACTCTTTTACTCAACCCATATTGGGACTGAGAAATCTTATTCTTAATTCCTCACAAAGATCGTCTGCCTCTGCAGCGGTCAAGCCGAGTGTTTCGGTTGCCATCTCGCCACCTTCCAGCCATTCAATCGATACAGCATGTCTATGCTGCTGGATCGCCTGATCCACCAGACAAAAGATCGCGATCAGCTCATGTATTGCCGGTACAAATGCCGGGTCGGACATGATTTCGTACGAATGATGTTTTTTGATTGCGAGTACGACCAGTGGATCGGCATGCCAGTGTTCGGCCAGCATGGCGCCGACAAGTGCATGGTTGATGCCGTGACGCGAGTTTTCAAGTTCGACAAACCCTCGATGTTCCAGCTGGTTTGCCACGGTGAGGGTATCTTCGTAATCCAGAAAAGACGCCATCATGAGTGGAATGCCGATATCGCAAAACAATCCGAAGTTATACGCAAGGTCCGGTGCAACGCTCGTGACCTGACGTGCGACGTGCATCATGCCCCACGAGCGTTTTTCAGACACATCCCAAAATCGCGGCATCATCATCTTGCCGTGGGATAGCATTCTGCGTGCCATCAATCTGGTGATCAACGCATGGCAATTGTTCAAGCCGATCAGTGTGATTGCCTCTTCCACCGTTTCAATATGCCGATTCAGGTTGAACATCGCCGAGTTCGCCATCGCCAGCAGATTGCCTGCGATGGCGACATCACGATTGACCAAATGCACGATTTTTTTCAGGTACGGATCTTCCGTTGCGATTTCATGCTGCAAGGCGATGAGCAGGGCGGGGCGAGGGGGGATGTTGACGGGACGTGCGAGCTCTGTTGGCGTTGAGTGCGTGCCGTTTTTTAGATTGGGCCCGTGCATGACATTCCCCCTGAAAAGCAATTTTGTAACGCTTTTTTCATTGCATCATAGCTGCATGCTGGTGGTGTTGCGCATTGCCTCTATAGCAATATAGTTATGAGAAAAATATGTGTTATTAATTTCCTATTTGGAGTTCGAGAATATCTCGAATAATGCATTGGAGATACCAAGTTATGAAAAAAATCCGGAAAAACTGTTATTTGTTGTTAAATGAAAGGATGTAATTTTCGGAGTTGTTGGGACTTCAAATGGAAAAGCCTGCATTTCTCAGTTGAGAGTGCAGGCTTTTTGGTGCAAAGGGTAAAGTGCAGGACGCAAATGCAGGAGTTAAATCAATCCCTCAAACAGGATGACATCGACCAGGTCGCCGGCTTTCACTTCGGCCCTGTCGTGTTCCAGCACGACCATGCAATTGGCTTCGGACATCGAGCGTAAAACGCCGGAGCCTTGCGATCCGGTGATACGTACTTCCTGTATGCCTTCGCTGTTTAGACTCAAAATGCCACGCTGATATTCTGTACGACCAGGACGCTTGCGTATTGCTGCCTGTGAGACGACGCGCAATAACGGCGGCGCCGCGACCGCCGAGGCGCCCATCATGTGCAGCAAGGCTTGCCGTGCAAGGAAATAAAAGGTCACCATCACGGCAACCGGATTGCCGGGCAGGCCGAACAGATAAGCTTCCTTGCCATTCGAGGCGATTTTACCGAAGGCCATCGGACGACCGGGGCGCATGCCGATTTTCCAGAAGCCGACATCGCCCAGCTGCGCCATCATCTGCTTGGTGTAATCAGCTTCGCCTACCGAGACGCCGCCGGACGTGATGATGGCATCGGCATTTTCGCAGGCAGTGCGAAACGCAGCTTCGAGTACATCGGGATCATCCTTGATGACGCCCATATCGACCACGTCGCAACCGAGGCGCGTCAGCATGCCATACAGCGTATAGCGATTGCTGTCATAGACACAGCCTTCGTCCAGTGTTTCACCGATGGAGCGCAGTTCGTCGCCGGTAGAGAAAAATGCCACCCGCAAACGACGTTGCACCGGCACTTCGCCTATGCCCAGCGAAGCCAGCAAACCGAGATCGGCGGGGCTGAGGATTTTGCCTTTTTGCAGCGCCGGCGTACCAGCCTTGAGATCTTCACCTTGCAGGCGGCGGTTGTCGCCAGGCTTCACAACACCGGCCGGAATGGTCATGCCGGTCTCAGTTGCGTCTTGTACAAATTCTTGCGGAATGACGGTATCGCATCCGCCCGGCATCACGGCGCCGGTCATGATGCGTACGCATTCGCCGCTGCCGACTTTGCCATCGTAGGCGCGACCGGCGTAAGCGGTGCCGATTATTTTCAGGCTCAAATCCGCCTTCGGGTTCAGCTCGCTGCCGTGCAGCGCGTAACCGTCCATGGCGGAATTGTCGTGCGACGGTACATTGATAGGCGACACGATATCGAGCGCCAGTACGCGACCCAATGCGCTGCGCAGGGCAATTTTTTCCACCGCATTGACAGGCTGGATGAGCTGGCGAATGATGGCTTGCGCATCCGCCACCGGCAATGCATCGGGATCGTAATCCGACAGACAGCTAATCACGCTGGAGAGCGTGCGCGGCGGATTCTGGTCGGCAGGAGAAACGTTGGACATGGGCTCGTCTAAATCGTCAAGGTTGGCATCACGCAGGATGTGTGAGTAACGCAAATTCATGGTGCAGCGGTGGAAAACTGGTGCAACTCTTCCAGCGTGTTGATGTTTCGGAACGCATCTTCATCGTCGAAATGGACTTCGGCTACCGATAGCGATGCATACCATTTATCGAATTTGCGCCCGCCCTCCTGCAAATAGAGTGTCAGGTGCGGCAGCAGGGACGCCTTGACCAGGCAAAAGACCGGATGCGGTTGTCTGGATTCGCCGCTGCCGGTAACGGCAACTGCCAGATCGGCATGCTTTTCTTCCAGTCCGGCAGCCAGACGTTCCACCAGGTTGGTGGGCAGGAAAGGCGAATCGCAAGGCACGCTCACCATGTAATCCGTTTCGCAATGCGTCAGGCCTGTATGCAAACCGGCCAGCGGTCCGGCAAAACCCTGGAATTCATCCTGCCAGACAGGGGCGCCGAAACCTTCATATGGCGCGATATTCTGGTTCGCATTGATCATCAGATAACCAACCTGCGGCGAAAGACGCATCAGTACATGCAGGGCCATGGGTGCGTCGCGGAATAATTGCAGGCCCTTGTCGACTGTGCCCATGCGGGTGCCGCGTCCGCCTGCGAGTATGAGTCCGGTAATTTGACTGGTATCCATTTTTTTAAATTATTCCAGTAACAATTGAATGAACAGTTGAATGAGCAACTGAGTGAATGGGCGAAGGTGTTAGCCGCCGATGTAGGACATCTCGACTTTACGCGTTGATTTCAAATCGGTATTGGCAGTGCGCAATTCCGAATAGCGATCGTCGCGCGCGCGCCAGATGTGGGCAATGACGGTGGAAATTTCCTCATCTGTTTTATCGTTGCGCAACAGCGCACGCAAATCATGGCCGCCGGTGGCAAACAGGCAGGTGTAAAGCTTGCCTTCGGTAGACAGGCGGGCGCGACTGCAGTCGGCGCAGAAGGCTTGCGTGACACTGGAGATGACGCCGAGTTCGCCGCCACCATCGCTGCCGGCGTAGCGCCAGCGTCCTGCAGTTTCGCCAGTGTAATTAGGGGCAATGGCCTCCAGAGGCATTTCGGCATTGATGCGGCGTACCACTTCGGCAGAAGGAATGACTTCATCCATTTTCCAGCCGTTCGATGCACCTACGTCCATGTATTCGATGAAGCGCAGGATGTAGGGGGTGTTCTTGAAATACCGCGCCATCGGCAGGATTTCCTGATCGTTCATGCCGCCTTTGACGACCATATTGACCTTGATCGGACCGAGGCCGACGCGATGCGCGGCTTCTATGCCTTCCAGCACATCTGAGACGGCGAAATCGACGTCGTTCATCTGCTTGAAAATCTTGTCGTCGAGTGCATCCAGCGAAACGGTGACGCGCTTCAGGCCGGCATCTTTCAGTGCTTGTGCCTTGCGCGCCAGCAGCGAGCCGTTGGTGGTCAGCGTCAGATCAAGTTCGCGTCCGTCTGGCGTACGTAATGCGCTCAGCATTTCAATCAGCTTTTCGACATTCTTGCGCAGCAGGGGTTCGCCACCGGTCAGGCGGATTTTCTCGACGCCATGTGCGACGAACAATGATGCGATGCGGGTGATTTCTTCAAAGGACAGCAGCGATGAATGCGGCAGAAAGGCATAGTCCTTGTCGAACACTTCTTTCGGCATGCAGTAGACGCAGCGGAAATTGCAGCGATCGGTAATCGAGATACGCAAATCCTGTAAAGGTCTTGCGCGCGTGTCGGCCAGCAATCCGCTCGGCGCCTCAAGTTGCGCCGGGATGAGCGGTATCCGGTTCAGATAACGATGGTCTGCAAGTGGGATTATTTTTTCAGTCATGACGTGGCCGCGATTAAGTCTCTATTGTAAGTGCTTCGGACTCGCCATGTCGAATCCGCAGGGCTTGTTTTACTGCCTTGCTGCCGATAAATGCTGCACATCGCACATGAGGGCGAAAGCAGAAAAATCAACGCGGGTGCTGCATTCGATAGGTTCTTATGCGACATATCGTGAGTGAAATATCGTGTGAACCGGATGGTGGCATGTTCACTTTGACATTGATCAAAGCCGTCACGCTGCAATTTGGTTTAGACTTGCGCTATACATTCAGGAGAACCAATGAGTATTACGATTGAAGCAGTCAAAGCGGCATTGTCCACAGTAATTGACCCTAATACCGGCAAGGATTTAGTCAGCAGCCGTTCCGCAAAAAACATCCAGATCAATGGTACCAACGTCATTTTCGACGTTGAACTCGGCTATCCGGCCAAGAGCCAGATTGACGGTATACGCAAGGCATCGATTGCCGCCGTGCGGACGATCGAAGGCATGGGCAGCGTTACCGCCAACGTGCACTCCAATATCGTGGCGCACTCGGCGCAACGCGGCGTGAAGTTGCTGTCCAACGTTAAAAACATTATTGCGGTGGCGTCCGGCAAGGGCGGCGTCGGCAAATCCACGACTTCCGTGAATTTGGCGCTGGCACTGGCGGCAGAGGGCGCACAGGTCGGGATTCTGGACGCGGATATCTACGGTCCGTCGCAGCCGATGATGATGGGTATTTCCGGTCGCCCGGAAAGTGCCGACGGCAAAACCATGGAGCCGATGGAAAATTACGGTTTGCAGGTATCCAGTATCGGTTTCATGATCGATCCAGATGAGCCTATGGTGTGGCGGGGTCCTATCGTGACGCAGGCATTGACGCAGTTGCTGGAACAAACCAACTGGCGCGATCTCGATTATCTGATCGTTGATATGCCGCCAGGCACGGGCGATATTCAATTGACGATGTCGCAAAAAGTACCGGTAACCGGCGCCGTGATCGTGACCACGCCGCAGGATATTGCCTTGCTGGATGCGCGCAAGGGCTTGAAAATGTTCGAGAAAGTCGGGATTCCGATTCTCGGCATCGTGGAAAACATGAGCACCCATATCTGTTCGAATTGCGGTCATGCCGAAGCGATTTTCGGTGCCGGCGGCGGCGAAAAAATGTGTGGCGAATACGGTGTGGATTTCCTCGGCGCCTTGCCGCTGACGATGTCGATACGCCAGCAGGCGGATTCCGGCAAGCCGACGGTAGTGGCCGATCCGGATGGTCCGATTGCTGTGATCTACAAGCAAATCGCGCGCAAGATTGCGATCAAGGTGGCGGAAAAAGCCAAGGACATGTCGTCCAAGTTTCCAACCATCGTGGTCAAGAACGATTGATGTTCATTGCTTGATGCAACCGGTATTTACGCGTATGGTTGCCATCAGGCATTAATTTATTAAAGCGTGAGTCGAATAGGCTCACGCGATTTATTCATAGTTTTCCTTTATCGTTTGCATCCTGAAATTTTGGCTTGAACCAAAATCAGGTTTGCAGTTTCGGCGCACAATTGAGAGCGTCGCTATCGTTGCAACGACGGGCAGAATCTGCCGGAATGAGGAAACATGGAGACAGAAGCAATCAGCATTGGCGTCATCATGCAATGCACGCCTTTATCAAGTCGTTGGCAGCCGTTTCAATGGCAGCCGATTGAAATCGTCGGACAAGTCGGCCCTGCGGGCGCGCCGCATTGTCTGCGCAATGATCCTGCCGATACACGCTGGCTGTTTACCGGTATCGACGTCACGCTATGCAGCACCGAGGCGGAAGGATATTTCCTTAATATCAGTGCGCCTGCGCCATGCTGGTTTGTCATGTGGCGCATCGAAGAAGTGGATGGCGCAGAGCTCGCAGTTCCCAAAGTGGTCACACTGTCGTACAACGAAGCGGCACGCCTGATGGATGGTGGCGAACGCGTGGATACCTTGCCGGTTTCTGCCGAAATTCTCGAACGCCTGACGGCTTTCACGCACGACTACTATCATCCCGAACCGAAGCGAAAACACAAGAAGCCATCGTTTGAAGGCGGCGAGGGCGTTGACAAGATGGCGCGTGCCGAAGGTGTGAAAAATGGCAGCTGAAGAGTTTTTTGCGCGCTGGTCGAAAAAGAAAAACGAGGTATCCAGCGCAGCTGACGAAGCGCAACAGGATAGCGCGGCCGCACCCTTGCCTGAAACCCATGGCAAGGATGAGCCTCTTGCAACAGGGGATGCAACGCCCCAAGCTCTGCCAACGCAGGAAGATGTTGAAAAATTGACGCACGATTCCGATTACTCGGCATTCATGACGCAAGGCGTGGATGAGTCGGTCAAGCGCTCGGCAATGAAGAAACTGTTCTCCAATCCTCATTTCAACATCATGGATGGCCTGGATGTCTATATCGAGGATTACAGCAAATTTGAACCGATCAGCCCGGAGTTGCTGGCGTCTCTGAGTCATGCAAAGGCATTACTGGACCCCTTGTCGCAATTGCAGGCGCCGATAATGAGTTTGCTGGAAAAGATCCCCGAAGAAAATGCCGCCGCGCCGGATGGCGCACAGCCCGCGCTCGATGGTATGGCGCAGGAAGGCGTGCAGACGCCGGAAGCAACTGCAGCACTTCCTGATGTCGATCAGGAAAAAGATTATGCTGAGCAGCACCAGCATCAAGACAGCGAAAATCAAGATAGCAAGACAGCAAAGGAGAACGTCGTTAAAGAAGAGGATGCACAAGCAGTCAACGCATCTGCAAAACTTGACGACGTTTAAAACAGTTTTTCTCAGCCAGCATCTACAAGCCAGCCAATGACTACAGAATTCAAAGTTTGTAATTGCAATCGCACCATGCCACTGGACGCTGCCGCGGGTACGCAGCTTGGTGCTGCACTTGGTACCGCGCCCATCCCCATTGCCACTGAATTGTGCCGGCGTGAAGTCGGCACTTATTTGAAAGCGCTGGACGGCGTGGATGATGTGGTGGTGGCGTGTACGCAGGAGCGCAGCCTGTTTACCGAACTGGGGCAGCAAAAGGGCACGGTCGCGCCTTTGCGTTTCGTCAATATCCGCGAAACCGGCGGCTGGAGTGCGCAGGCCAAACAGGCACTGCCAAAAATGGCGGCACTGCTGGCGGTTGCGGCCTTGCCCGATCCGGAGCCGGTGCCTATCGTCAATTACGATTCAGCCGGCCATGTACTGATCATCGGGCCTGCCGATCAGGCGCTGCCGTGGGCGCAGCGTTTGCGTGAACAAGTTGATGTTAGCGTGTTGCTGACATCCGGCAGCGAGAGCCAGATGCTGGGCGAACGCAGCTTCCCGAGTTTTTCGGGCAAGAAGATAAAGATTGACGGCTGGCTGGGCGCGTTCAATGTGCACTGGCAGCAAGCCAATCCGATCGACCTGGAAACCTGCATACGATGCAATGCATGCATAGAAGTCTGTCCGGAAAGCGCGATCGATCTGACTTACCAGGTCGATCTCGATAAATGCCGTTCGCACGGCGATTGCGTCAAGGCCTGCGGCAGCATCGGTGCGATAAACTTCATGCGAGGTGAGACTGCCGGAGCCAATGACCGTAACGGCAAATTCGATTTGATATTCGATTTGTCCAGTACGCCGCTAGTCCATACGCATCAGTTGCCGCAAGGGTATTTCGCTCCCGGCCAGGATGTGGCGAGGCAGTTTGAAGACAGCCTGAAACTGACGCAGATGGTGGGTCAGTTTGAAAAGCCGAAATTCTTCAGCTACAAGGAAAAGCTGTGCGCGCACAGCCGCAATGGAAAAATCGGTTGCAATGCCTGTATCGAAATTTGCTCGGCGGAAGCCATCAGTCACAACGGCAATCACGTCAAGGTCAATCCGAATCTATGCGCCGGCTGCGGCGCTTGCACCACAGTCTGTCCCTCCGGTGCGATGGCGTATGCCTATCCGCGTACTGAGGAGATGGGCTTGCGTGTGAAGACGCTGTTGAACACTTATGCCAAGGCAGGCGGTCGTCAGGCGGGACTGCTGTTCCACAGCAAAGGGCAGGGCGCAACACTGGTCGCACAGGCGGGCCGTTTGGCGAAGGCTGGTTGGAATGGAATCCCGGCACGCATTATTCCGCTTGAGTTGCATCACACTGCAGCTGTCGGCATCGACGTCTGGCTGGCTGCCTTTGCTTACGGCGCCGCCAATGTGAGCGTGATGGTAACGGATGAGGAGGCGCCGCAATATCTGGACGCCTTGCAGCAGCAGATGGAACTGGCGCAAACCATCATGTCCGGCCTTGGTTATGCCGGCGTGCATGTGCAATTGATCCGTATTAATACGGCGGCCGAGCTGGATACCTTCGTCAACGCGCTGGCGCCGGCCCAAACGGCGGAAATCTGTGCCACTTTCAATGTGGCGGCAGACAAGCGCACCACGCTGGAATTTGCGCTCGATCATTTGCATCGGCATGCACCAAGCAGCGTCGAACAGATCGCCTTGCCGGCCGGCTCCTTATACGGTGCGGTGGTGGTCAATCAGGATGCGTGCACCTTATGCATGTCCTGTGTGGGCGCCTGTCCGGAATCGGCGCTGACAGACAATGCGAATACACCGCAATTGCGCTTCATTGAAAAGAATTGTGTGCAATGCGGACTGTGCGAAAAAACCTGTCCGGAAAATGCCATCACCCTGGCGCCGCGTCTGCTGCTGACTCCTGCGGCAAAAGAGCTGCAGGTATTGAATGAGGCCGAGCCTTTCCATTGCATCAGTTGCCAAAAGCCTTTTGGCACTGCGAAGATGATAGAGAACATGGTGGGCAAGCTGTCCTTGCATGGCGCCTTCTCCGGCAATATCAACAGGCTCAAGATGTGCCCTGACTGTCGTGTGGTCGACATGATGGCGAACAAGCAGGAATCGTCGATTTCCGATTTCAAATGAGTTTGCGGGGAACGGTGTTGATATTTTGTTTTCAATTGAATGGAAAGGCCTGACAGGACTACATGACAAGCGCTCAATCAATCAAGTTTGAATCGCAGGATCAGGGTGAAGAAACTGCGCGTGCCGATGTGTATGGCTTATTGGCGACACTGCTGTACGCACCACCTTCGCAAGACTTGCTGGATACGATAGGCAATGCGCCGGTAGAAGGTACAAGCGTCCTGGAGCAGGCGTGGGCCGAGCTGGTTGCTGTCTGTAAAACAGCGCAACAGGAAAACGTGCGGGAAGAGTATGAACAACTCTTCGTCGGAGTCGGCCGGCCGGAAGTGATGTTGTACGGCTCGTTTTACCTGTCGGGTTTTCTGATGGAAAAACCATTGGCGGAGTTGCGCACCGATCTGGCCGGACTTGGTTTGCAGCGTTCGGACGGCGTAGTCGAGAGCGAAGATCATCTGGCGTCCTTGTGTGAAGTGATGCGCTACCTGATTGCATCCGATGATGTTGTGCATGCAAATCTTGCCGCACAGGAGAAATTCTTCAATACGCATATGCGTGCCTGGGTGCTGGATTGCTGTGCAGCAATTGAAGCCAGTCAAAATGCGCATTTTTACAAGCCTGTGGCATGTCTGGCGCGTATATTTTTTGAGGTGGAGATGCAGGCTTTCGATATGGCGAATTAGTATGGTTCAGCCATGTCAGTTGATTTTCTATGTAAATTTTTCATGATTTTTCCCAATTTCGGTCTTTTTTGCCCTAAAAAAGTGCAATTTTATTTTTTTTAATCGTGCACGTTGCTAAAAGGTATGCTAAGTTGTACACATGCTGCATAGGAATTAAAAAACATATTACGTCCTGACCCCCCCTTACAGGAGACGATGATGGCAGAGCAAACCAAAATCCCCCGCCGCAGTTTTTTCGCAGGTTTGGGGCTTGTCGCAGCCGCTGGCGTTGCCGCCAAACTGGCCCCTGAATCCGCAACATCCGTCCTGACTAACGCTATTTCCCCGCAAGAACCGGAAGGCGACAGTTACCGCCTCACCGAGCACATCAAAAAATACTACCGTACCACCACAATTTAATTACGAGGTGACGTCATGCTGTTAACTCGCAAAAGCAACGCTGCAGAGCGTTCGCCTGCCCGCTTTACATCCAGTCTTGCCGATAGCCTGTCGCGCGCGTTGCCGACAATGGACAGACGGGGGTTTCTCAAACGTTCCGGGATCGGCATTGGTGCCGGGATCGCCGTTACGCAATTGAGTTTGATTCAAAAAGCCAGGGCAGCTGAGGGCGGTAAAGCTGCGGCGGCGGGCAGCAAAATTGAAGTTAAGCGTACGGTTTGCACGCACTGTTCGGTCGGTTGCGCATCCGACGCCATCGTTGAAAATGGCGTGTGGGTACGGCAGGAACCGGTTTTCGATTCGCCGCTTAATCTTGGTGCGCACTGCGCCAAGGGTGCCGCGCTGCGCGAACACGGTCATGGCGAATACCGCCTGAAATATCCGATGAAGCTGGTCAACGGCAAATATCAGCGCATCAGCTGGGATCAGGCCTTGAACGAGATTTCGGCCAAGATGCTGGACATCAGAAAAACCAGCGGCCCGGACTCCGTATTTTTTGTCGGTTCATCCAAACACAATAATGAGCAAGCAGCATTGCTGCGCAAGTTCGTTTCCTTCTTCGGCACCAATAATACCGATCACCAGGCGCGCATCTGCCACTCGACTACGGTCGCCGGCGTTGCCAACACCTGGGGTTACGGTGCGATGACGAACAGCTACAACGACATGCAGAATTCAAAAGCTGCGTTGTACATCGGCTCGAACGCGGCGGAAGCGCATCCGGTATCGATGCTGCACATGCTGCATGCAAAAGAGAACGGCACCAAGATGATCGTGGTGGATCCGCGTTTTACGCGCACCGCTGCGAAAGCCGATCAATACGTTCGCATCCGCTCAGGCACCGATATTCCATTCCTGTACGGCTTGCTGTATCACATCTTCAAAAACGGCTGGGAAGACAAGAAGTACATCAACGACCGTGTCTACGGCATGGACAAGGTCAAGGCGGAAGTCATGACCTGGACGCCGGAAAAGGTGGAAGATGCCTGCGGCGTGACGGAAGCTGAAATGTACAAGGCTGCCGAAACGATGGCGAAAAACCGTCCTTCGACTTTGGTCTGGTGCATGGGGCAGACGCAACACTCGATCGGTAATGCAATGGTGCGTGCTTCGTGCATCGTGCAACTGGCTCTCGGTAATGTCGGTGTTTCGGGTGGTGGTGCAAATATTTTCCGTGGTCACGATAACGTGCAGGGCGCGACCGATATCGGCCCGAACCCTGATTCGCTGCCAGGTTATTACGGTCTGGCGACAGGTTCGTGGAAGCATTGGTGCGCTGTATGGGGTGTCGATTACGAATGGGTGAAGAAACAGTATGTTTCGCAGGCCATGATGGAGAAATCCGGCACCACGGTATCGCGCTGGATGGATGCGGTTCTTGAAAAACCGGAAAACATTGATCAGGACAATAGTGTCAAGGCAATGCTGTTCTGGGGCCATGCTCCAAACTCGCAAACACGCGGCCTGGACATCAAAAAAGCATTCGACAAACTCGATTTGCTGGTCGTGATCGATCCTTATCCGTCAGCCACGGCTGCGATGGCCGCGATGAAAGTCGATGGTCAGGAACTCAATCCGAATCGCGCTGTGTATCTGCTGCCTGCAGCGACCCAGTTTGAAACCTCCGGTTCCGTGACGGCATCGAACCGCTCGCTGCAATGGCGCGAAAAAGTGATCGAGCCGCTGTTTGAATCGCGTACCGATCACATGATCATGTA
>NZ_JBEBPO010000057.1:0-15657 GCF_040395855.1 Herminiimonas fonticola
TGCGCAATCTCTTTCTCGATCCGGTATTGCATCAACTTGATCTGCAACTTGTCAGTTGGACGCGTCGCGGTTTCGATACGCGTGTACGTGATGCGCAAAAAATACTGAACCGCCTGCTGGACAATGCGCAAGCCGGCGACATCCTGCTTTTGCACGATGCCAATGCAGCGCGCGGCAGCAACGGACGGCCGGTCATTCTGGATGTGCTGCCCCAATTGATCGAGCAGCTGACGAAACGGAAGCTGCAATTCGTCAGACTTGAAGAGGGCATGCAGGTATGAGAATCCGCATTCCACGGCAGTCGAAGTCTCCATTCATTTACGCGTAATAGATCAGTTCCATGCAAGCTCTTGAATTAAAAAAATACACGCTGAGTACCTGCCTGGGTTTGGGCCTGGCAGCCAATTGGGCGAAACTGTCTGCGCAACAGGGCGGACTGAAACCGTGTGACTTTGAAACAGTCGAGCTTCCAACCTTCATAGGCGAAGTCGAAGGTGTTGACGATGTGGCCTTGCCTGCGGCGCTGGCCGAATTCGATTGCCGCAACAATCGGCTGGCCCACCTCGCGTTGCAGCAGGACGGATTTGTCGACGCGGTACGGAACGCGATTGCGCAGTACGGGTCGGATCGCGTGGGACTGTTTCTCGGCACCAGCACGTCAGGCATCCTGCAGACCGAGCTGGCCTATCGCCAGCGCCAGAGCGATGGCACGCTGCCGGCGGATTTCCATTATGCGCAAACACACAATACTTATTCGGTGGCCGCTTATGTCAGTGCGTTTTTCGGCCTCACTGGCCCGGCGTTGACTGTGTCATCCGCGTGCTCGTCCAGTGCGAAGGTATTCGGCAATGCCGCGCGGATGATAGAGGCGGGGCTGATCGATGCGGCAGTGGTCGGAGGCGTGGACAGCTTGTGCCTGACCACGCTCTATGGTTTCAATTCCCTGCAATTGCTTGCGCCGGAGCCGGCGCAACCTTACGGCGAAGGACGCAACGGCATATCGATTGCGGAAGGCGCTGCATTCATCTTGCTGACCAAGCCCGCAGCGCAGCCTGCATCGGGCACTATTCTGCTGCATGGCGTTGGCGAATCCAGCGATGCACATCATATGTCGTCGCCGCACCCGGAAGGATTGGGGGCGCAGATTGCAATGCATGCTGCGCTTGATGCAGCAGGCATTCAGGCAGCGCAAGTCGGCTATATCAATTTGCACGGCACGGCGACGCCTAGCAACGACACGGCAGAAGGCAAGGCTGTACACGCCGTTTTCGGCAACAGAACTGCCTGTAGTTCAACCAAGGGCGCGACCGGTCATACGCTGGGCGCGGCAGGTGGTGTGGAGGCGATTATCTGCGTGCTGGCGATGCAGCATGGTGTGGCGCCGGCAGGGATCAATACGAAAAAAGTGGATGCCGGACTGGATGTCGATTATGTGCTGGGCAATCGATCCGCTGCCATTCATTACGCAGTCAATAATTCATTCGGTTTTGGCGGTTCCAACTGCAGCCTCGTATTGGGAATCGTGTCATGAGCGTGAAAGTATATGTACAGGCTATCGGCGCCATCGGCCCGGGTGCAAACAACTGGCCGGAATGGCGCGCGATCCTGCGCGGCGAGGTTGCGTATCAAGCGGCTGCCACAATCAATCCGGTATTGACGGTGCTGCCGAGCGCAGAACGCCGGCGCGTTGGCGCCAGTGTCAAGATTGCCCTGGTGAGCGGGCTGGAAGCACTTGCCGCTGCAGACATCGACCCAAGCACGATGACCACGGTATTTTGTTCGTCAGGCGGCGATGGCGAAAATTGCCATCTCATTTGCGAAGCGCTTGCAGGCAGCGATCGCCTGATTTCGCCGACGCGTTTTCATAATTCCGTGCATAACGCGCCATCCGGCTATTGGGGTATCGCCAGTGGTGCGATGCTGCCATCGACCAGCCTGTGCGGATACGATGCCGGATTTGCAGTGGGTTTGCTGGAAGCGGCGGTTCAATGTTCGGTTGAAAAAAGGCCGGTACTTCTGGTGGTCTACGATGCACCTTATCCGGAGCCGCTACACAGTACGCGCCCGATTGCAGACCGGTTTGCGGTCAGTATGCTGCTGACGCCTGAGGCTACTCCGACCAGCATGGCAGCGATTGACGTCAGCCTGCACAAGGCCGCGTCGACCACGATGGAAAACAGCGCACTGGAAAATGTGCGGAGCAGTATTCCTGCTGCGCGTGCCTTGCCATTGATGCAGTCGCTGGCGCAACTTCCTGCACATGCATCCGCTGCTGATATTTACCTGGAATATGTCAACGGCCAGTCGCTTCGCATAAAGCTTGGTGCAGGCTGATTTACCAGCAAAAAAAAGTACATCGGATGCACGCCTGATTTTTATTGATGGAAGTATTGATACAAGGGGGAGAGATAATATGAAAAAACTGATCGGAATTGCAGTAATCATGGCCTTGCTCGCTGGCTGTGAAACCATGCAGAAAAAAGAATCGGCTGCCGCGCCTGAAACAAAAGCTGTTCCCAAGGAAGAAGCTGCTCCTGCTGCATCGGCCAAGCCGGCAGCGCCGCAGAAAAAATTGAGCCCCAAAGCGCAAGCCAGGAAAGATGCTGAAGACAGGAAAGCAGCGCAGAAGGCTGCAGCCGCCGAGAAAAAAGCACAGCAAACGGCATCTGCTGCAGAGCCCGCCGCATCAGGCGGCAAGATACAGGAAGTGAAAGGAATCAACGACTGGTCTGGCCAGATTGTGGGTACGCCGGTCAAGGGCAAGTTCAGCAACCTGAAGATCGGCATGGGCCTGAATGAAGTCATCAGCATTGCAGGCAGGCCGACTGATACCAGTTCGCACATTACCGGCAAGGCATGGATTCCGTTCTATTTCGGTTCGGGTCGCTATGAAACCATCTTTTATTACAAAGGTGTGGGTCGCCTGACATTTGCCGGCGGTGCAGGCGCATATGCGATTGGTGTCAACGATGGCAGCGGTTTATCCATCATCGAATATGACAAGTCGGAGCGCGGCTTTCAGTAATTGAATCAGCCGGCGATAAGCGGAAACAAGAAAGGCCGTTGAATACATGGGATTCAACGGCCTTTTTGCAGTTCAGCGCAATTGCATATTCCTAAACCAGTTCGGCAGATCCCTCTATTTCAACCAGCAGATCCGCACGGCAGATATCGGCCTGCAAGTACGCAGCTTTGACATGTACGCCGATACGGCGCTCCACGACGGCTTTGACTTTCGGCAAATCGGCCGGATGGCGGATGTAGACAACGTAATCGAGGCTGTCCAGTTCGCACTGCCGTCCGGTCTTTCTGCAGGTTTCATCCAGAACCGCTTCTACATTTGTCAGGGATTCCTCGGTTTGCGCGATAACGTCATCCGCATGCAGCGTGGTGTGACCGACGATGCTGGCAGTGCCGGATAAAAGCAGCAGGCTGGCATCGCCGATTGCGGCCACACTGGCGCGTGAAAAGAGCGGGCTGCGCGGGCCATACTGCACTGGATAATCGTAGGCGCTGATCTGGCGCGGATTTTCGATCGGCTGTGACGGAATTCGCGCCGCGAGAAAGGCAATCGTCAAAGGTCCGGAGGCGGTTCCCAGAGCACAGGCAGCCGGAACATTGCCGGCGCGTTCCTTTTCCTTTGCCGCGAATGCCTGCTGGCGGCCGAGGTTGAACTGGCGATAGCGTTCCAGCTGATGGGTGATGCCGTTGATGTCGGCCATGTAATTCCAGAAGCGCAGCACAAATGGAAAATCGAGCGATTCCAGTAGCGCGAAGATCTGTTCATACGCAGACCGGCTTGCCATCTGCAAGGGCGAAGCCTGCGCTGTTTCGGCCATCTTGAGAAAATCTGCTTCGTCCAGCGTGATCACGCCAAACAGCAACGAGTCATTGCAGCGATAGCGTATGTCGCCGGCCATTGCGCTTTTCAATGGCGTGTCGGTGTGCAGGGTTTCGTACAGCGCTTGTGATCCGTTCAAGACCGGCATCATGACCGGCATGGCAGGCAAGTCGACCGTACCGGTAACGTCGGAGGGAAGCTTGTCTGCAAAACACAAAGTGCCTAACAGACCGCAGAGGTCGTCCGGCAAGGGTGTCATCGTGTTGCGATAGGAGACCTTAAGCATGCAATAAATGTCTGATGGTTGAAGGAGCGTGCATGTGCAGTGATGTCGTGGCAATGATGAGTCGGCTTAAACGGGCCTTGTGATTAATCTTGCCTTGTATAATAAAAGACCAATGAAAAATGCCGGCTTTGCAGCTTGTCTCTCATGTCTACTTCTTACTGCGTGTATGGCCACAGGGATTGTTAAAAGCAAGCTGGATGTTATTGAGGATGCGGCGTCTTGTAAAGCGCCGGCCAGAGTATTGATCGTTTTGTTACCTGGCGCATACGATACGCCGGACGATTTTGTACAGCACGGTTTTATCACTGCATTGCGTCAGCGCAAGGTCGCTGCCGATATCGTGATTGCCGATACGCATGCCGGTTATTACACATCGGAATTGCTGGTTACTCGCTTGCATGAAGATATTGTTGTACCGGCCCGCAAGAAGGGCTACGAAAAAATCTGGCTGGCCGGCATTTCCCTGGGCGGTTACGGCTCGCTGTTGTATGCAAGAGAACATGGCGCGGATATCGACGGCCTGTTCCTGATGGCTCCTTTCCTGGGAAATCGCAGCTTGCTGGCAGAAATTGCACGTACAGGTTTGTCCGCGTGGCAGGCTGGTGATATACCGAAAGCCGATTACGATCGCCTTTTGTGGTCATGGATCAAGGGCTATAGTGATGCAGTCATTTCTTCACAGCCGGATTGGCCGCCGCTTTATCTCGGCTATGGCACCGAAGACAGGTTTGCAGGCAGCAGCCGGATCCTTGAAAAAGTCTTGCCGCCCGAGCGCGTCACGACGACGGATGGCGGCCATGAATGGTTGCCGTGGCAAAATCTGTGGGCGGGATTTCTTGATCGTCCGCTTCTGCCGCGATGCGAATGAAGTCCTGTAATTTTTTATATGTTGCGCAGTGAACTGCGCTATTGCGGCTCCAGCGCGACTCGATTCTCAATTCTGTTTTTTAATTGTTAACCAGCCATGAATGAACCCGCCATGACAAGTACAGAAACATCGACTCTCAGCACTGCACCGATCAGGACGGACATCGTCATCATCGGTGGCGGGCCGGCAGGTTCTACCGCCGCTGCCTTGCTGGTCGAAAAAGGTTTCAAGGTCAGCCTGCTGGAAAAAGCGGTGCACCCGCGTTTTCATATTGGTGAATCGCTGCTGCCGGCAAACATGCCGCTGATAGAAAAAATGGGCCTGACTGAACAAATTGCTGCGATCGGCATGCAGAAGTGGGGCGTGGAATTCAATGCGATTGACCATGACATCAGGACCAATATCCAATTTGCCGAAGCGTGGGATAAATCGATGCCTTATGCCTATCAGGTAAGGCGTTCCGATTTCGATCACATCCTGATCAAGAATGCCAAGGCCAAGGGTGCAGATGTGGTCGAAGGATGTCGGGTGCGGGATGTCGCATTCAATCAGGACAACGTACAGATCAAGGCGCAAAACGATGACGGCAGTGTGCAGGAATACATCGCTGATTACGTGATCGATGCATCCGGTCGCGATACCTTTCTGGCGAACAAGCTGAAAACCAAGCAAAAGAACAAGAAGCACAACAGCTCGGCGATCTACAGTCATTTCACCAATGTCGAGCGGCTCGAAGGCAAGCGCGAGGGCGATATCAGCCTGTTCTGGTTCGAGCATGGCTGGTTCTGGTTTATTCCGCTGGCCGATGGCACCACCAGTGTCGGCGCCGTCTGCTGGCCGGCTTATCTTGCATCGCGCAAGGTCAGTGTCGAACAATTCCTGATGGATACGATTGCCTTGGCGCCCAAGCTGGCCATGCGCATGAAGGATGCAGTACGCGTCGGTCATGTCGAGGCGACCGGCAACTACTCTTATACCAGCAGCAAAAGCTACGACAATCGCTGCATGCTGCTGGGCGATGCGTATGCCTTCGTTGATCCGGTTTTTTCATCCGGCGTGTTTCTTGCCATGCAGAGTGCATTTGTCGGCACCGAGGCTGTCACGACCTTCCTGCGCGATCCGGTAAATGCGCCCAGAGCATTGGCAAAGTTTGATCACCACATGCGGCGCGGCCCATCGATTTTTTGCTGGTTCATCTATCGGGTAACCAATCCTGCGATGCGCGCGCTGTTTGTCGAGCCGCGTAATTTCCTGAATGCGAAGGCGGCCGTGATGTCGGTGCTGGCGGGAGATATTTTCTACAACAAGGCGATCTGGCCTTCCTTGTATGTCTTCAAGGGAATTTATTATATTTCCTCGCTGTTCAATCCGGCGCGCACGCTGAAGGCCTGGCGGCGACGGAAGATCAATATCCAGGATGCAGTTGGTCCTGCCGCATAAAAAAGGCCGCAACAGCGGCCTTTTTCGTCAATTGCATCAAGCTAGATCATGCCGCCATTGATGGAAATGATCTGGCCGGAAATGTAAGCCGAATTCGGTGAGGCCAGAAAGCCGATCAGATCAGCCACTTCTTCCGGTTTTCCCGCACGCTTCATCGGCACGATGTTCTGGATGGCCTTGTCATCAAAAGCTTCTTCTATCATGCCGGTCGCGATAATGCCGGGTGCGACGGCATTGACCGTGATGCCACGGCTGGCCAGTTCCAGTGCCAGCGATTTGGTGGCTGAATGCAAGGCGCCCTTGGCGGCGGAATAGTTGACCTGGCCGCGATTGCCGGTCACTGCTGCGATCGACGAAACATTGATGATGCGGCCCCAGCGAGTACGGATCATCGGCATCGTCAGCGGTTGCGTCACATTGAAAAAACCGTGCAGCGATACGTCAATCACGTCATGCCATTGCGCGCTCGTCATGCCGGGGAACACGGCATCCGCGTGTATGCCTGCATTGTTCACCAGCACCTGAATCGGGCCGGCTTCCAGCAAAGCTTCCAGCGCGACTTTGGTCGCTTCGGCATCGGTGATGTCGAATACGGCAACTTCTGCGCTGCCGCCATCTGCAATGATGGCGGCACAAATGGCGCCGGCCTTGTCGCGACCGCGATTGGCATGCACGATCACATGCAATCCGTCTGCCGCGAGGCGTTTGCAGATTGCAGCGCCTATGCCGCCGCTGCCGCCTGTAACGAGTGCACGTTTCATGATGGTTTTGCTCCGGTGACCAGCGATGCGTCGATGATGATGGTGGCACGTCCTTCGAGCAAGGGCTTTTTGCTGTCGCGCCCGAGCACGGCGAATTGGTAAAGGATGCAGTTCGGCTCGCTGTGCGTGCACGTCACTTCTATCTGCAATGCTTCCGCGATGTCGTCGAGGCGGGATACATGCAAAACAGTATTGCGCACGCTGGCCAGGAATCCGGCGCTGGGACGCGCCATGTCCTGCATGCCTTGCTGCGATGTCGCCAGCAAGGCGCTGTGTACCGCCATCGCTTGCGCGGCATATTCAATACCGTTGGCAGCGCCGAGCCGGTCGTGTGCACGCAATGGATTGTCGAGCTGCAAATGACTGTCGGCAATCGCTACCAGACGCTCCTGATCCCACAAGGCGACGTGATCGAGCAGACACATGCTGCCCTGGTGCGGAATGTGCGCAGCTATCCAGTTGTGATCGATGTTCACGCGGCGCCTTTTTTGCAAACCAGCAAAATGTTGGCAAAGGGTGTGCCTACATTCATTGGAATGGCATTAACCGAAAAACCCAGAGCGGAGATATCGCGTTGCCAGTCCGCGATGGTGCGGCAGAAGGTCGGCAGCGTTTTGTGGCCACGTATCGACGTGACGACGTTATCGACCCAGTTGCTGATCTTGAATGGCAGACCGCCTGCAGCATCGCCTACGCGCAGCAACAGCACGCCATCTTCCGGCAGGCAGTCATGTACTTTTCGCAGTACATCGTCCTGCGCGGGGAAGTCCACATAATGCAGCACGTCCAGTATGACGACCGCATCGGACGGCGGGAAGTGAGCCGTACACATATTGCCGATTTCAAAACTGGCGCGTTCCGCAACCGCTTGCAATGCGCGCTGTGCACGTTCCACATCGCGCGGCATCAGCTCTATCCCATGCACATATGCAATCGCCGGCGCCGCCGGCCAGCCGCTCGGCCATTTGCCTTTTGCACATTGCTCCTGTGCAGATAGCAGCCACGACGACAGCAGGCCCTGGCCGCAACCGATATCCAGCACCCTGATGTCGTTACCATCCGGCAGCAAGCCCAGCTGCAGCATGCCCTTGAACACGGGGTCGCGACTGAGCTTGCCATGGGCAAAGTGCCAGGCGAAGCGGCCGGCCTGACGGTAAGGACTGCATGCTGTGTGTAAAAGTTGGCTAATTGCTTCACTACTCATGTTGCTCCTGAATCAGTAGATGCAGCTTGCATGCTGCTGGAAAAAATGGCGGCAAAAACGAGTGCAAGAACAACACCGATACCGACTGTGATGCCGATGGCATTGAGCACCGGTACAGATGAAAAGCCGAGTACGCCAAAGCCGATGACCGTCGTGATGTTGGCAAAAACCAGCGAGGCGAGGGTAGACGGTTTGATCTGCGGCATCGAGGTTTCCAGACCGGTCAGCGGATCTTTTACCAGCACGGTTGGCGGCTGTGCGAAAAACAAGGCGTAGTTGGAACCTACGGCAACGATCAGCAGCAGGCCGATCAGATGCAGGATCGTCATGCGCTGTCCGGTCAGTGCGAGGATCGCGGCAACTGACAGGACGGCAGTAATCAGCGGCACCATGACGCGCGCCAGTGCGGCCAGCGATCGCAGGTTGAAGCCCAGCAGCACAGTCATCGCAAACAGGCCGCACAATGCAAGCATGACGGCTTCCTGCATGTAACCGCTATACAGCTTGCCGGTTTCGGTTTTCAGATCGATAAAGTAGGCATGCTGCACGCCGGACTGTTGCAAGGCCTGCCGGATCAACGCGGTATCGAGAGGCTGATTGCCTGCTGCAGTCAGCGGTATCAGGGCGCTGGTTTCGCCATTGCGTTCGATCAGCAATGAATCGGTTGCCAGCGCCATCGATGTGCCGACCAGGTTCTGGCGCGTGAGCAGTCGTGCCTTCAATGCTTCCGGTTGCGCAGCAATCTTCGCCAGCTCTCCAACCGAAGACACAAACGGCGCCAATAATCTGGCCTGGAATGGCAATCCATCCACTGCCTGATTCACTCGTTGCTGCAAGACGTCCGCTTGCGGCAGCGCTGCCAGACGGGCCCTCTGTGTCGCCAGGCTCGGCAGATAGCGGCTTGGGGTCTCGAATGCCGCAAGTGTGCCGGCATCGACCATGACGTCCAGTTGCGCGGATACTTTTTCCGTCGATTGCAGGACTGCTTCCAGATTGTTTTCTTTCACGACGACCAGATAGCGGACGTCGGGCGCACCGACTTCCTTGCGCAGTTTTTCGTCCAGATCCTGATCTGCTTTGCTGACCGGACTCAAGGCGCTCAGTTCCGGTTCCCAGAGGTGGTCGCGATTGACCCACAGCACGGCACAGGCAAGTAGTGCAATGATGAAGAAACCCTTGCGCAGCAACTGCAAGCGGCGCAGCGATTTCTGTACAAACAGGCCGATGTGCGTCAGGTCGCGCACGACGAAATCACGCGGCAGCAGCGATGGCAATACGAAACGCGTGACGAAGGCGGCAGACGTGAGTCCGGCTATCGTGTACAGGCCGAGTTGCGCCAGTCCTGGAAAACCGGAGAACAGCAGGCAGCCGAAACCGGCCATTGATGTGAGTACGCCCAGCCGGATAGTCGGCCATGATTTTTTCGCCCAGTCTGCACTGTTTTTCGCGCTGCCGGACTGGATGAACAGATAAATCGAATAGTCGATTGCTTCGCCTATCAGTGTGGTGCCGAATCCCAGCGTCAAGCCATGCACGGTGCCAAAGCCCAGGCTGACCGCGACGGTGCCGGCCAGTACGCCGCTGAGCACCGGTGCCAATCCGAGTACGACGGCAGCACCAGATCGATAGACGATGAACAGCAGGATCATGATCAGCGTCGCACTGATGATGGAAAACATCGTTGCTTCATGCGTGATCGTATTGCGTGCATTGACACCGAATACGCCGGGGCCGGTCATGACCAGTTTGGCGCTGGCAACTTGCGGCAGGGTGCCTGCAAGTTCATCTTTTGCCGCCTCGAATTTTTCCCTGATGTGCTTGATGGCAGTTTCCTGCCCGTCGGTGTCGGAGCCGAGTGCACGGGTTTGCGCCAGCAGCAGCGTGCGCTTGCCATCCCTGGCTGCCCACACGCCTTGCATCTTGCGCGGTTGCTGGCCGCCGTTGAACTGGGCGAACAGTGTCGCCATTTCCCCGGTCGGATCTTGCGGCAGAATGTCTTTCACGATCAGGCCCGCGGGCGACGCCAGCAGATCAACCGTGTCGGTCAGCGCTTCATGCAAGCCTGCAGTCGTGAAACGTTCCGGCGTGACAGACGGGCTTAACAGATAGCGGTTGTTGAACAGATAGGCACGGTCCTTGTCCTGATTGACCGGCTCGCCGTTGTTGACCGAAATAAATTCATCGTTGCTGCGCAAGCGTTTGGCCAATGCCTTCGACAATGCGACCTGCGCTGATGGGTCGCTGCCTTCGATGCCGACAAGAATCAGGCGCGACACCATGCCGTCGCGCAGCTGTTCGACCATCAGCTGTTGCTCCCTGGTCGGATCTTTCGGCAGGAATGCCGAGAGATCCGCAGTGAAGGTCGTGCGAAACAGGATGGCTACACCTATCAGTACGAGTACCAGCCAGACAGCGATCGCAGTCCACGCGCGTTTTGGCGTCGGCGTCGCTTGCGTCATGGCTTGATTTTTTCGATGGTGGTCACGGAACGGTCGCCATCGCCTTGCAGCACTTCGATTTCCCGTACTTCAGAATTGCTGCCGCTCAGACGTATGCGTTTGACCTTTTGCTGCGCTTCGTTATTGCTGGGCGTCAGTGTCATGCTCCAGTTTTCGCGCGGGCCCTGTAGTGCGACGATGAAGTTGAATTCCAGCGATCTGCGATCGCCGGCCAGCGTGGCGCGTATGCTTTCGATCAATGCCGCCAGTTCCGGCGAATCGCCCAGTTGCATCGTGTACTTGTTCTTGCCGCGTTCCAGCACCAGCGTGTCGCGGTCCAGCACCATGCGCTCCGGTTTCGGTTTGAAGGTACGTTTTTCCAGCCTGTCCGGCGGCGTGAACAGCATTTCACCGGAGGATTCAACCGGACGGTCCAGTTGCGCAATGTATTTTTTCTCGGTGAAATTCACCTTCGCCGGTTTGGCTTGCGCGAGACCGGCCATCAACTGATCCATCGTGATGTTTGCCGCATGCACCGCGCAGCTGCCGGCCAGAAAAAATGCCAGGACTACCGCCCGCAGGCCGATGGATTTACGCATTGAAAACTCCTGTGACCGCGACACGTTCACCCTGTCTGATGTCGAACTGAATGTTGCCATTGGCATTGCGTTCGTAATGCAGTGTCAGTTCCGTGTCCGGCAAAACCGGGCTGAGGAATTTGACGCTGCTGATCTTGCATTTTTGCAGATCCAACTGCTGCGCGACCGCAATCGCATGCAGCGCCTGATCGAGCAGGACCACGCCGGGTGTAATCGGCATGCCGGGGAAATGTCCGGCAAACGCAGGATGGTCGGATGGAATGTGAAACGATAAGGTAGTCATGGCTTGCGTTCGGAAGGGGCGTGCTCGTTGCACAGCTGGTTCATGAGTTCAGCCAGCGCAGCATGCGGCAGCTTGCCGGTTTCGTTGCGCGGCAAGCTGTCCACCTTGTATATCGGTCGCGGCATGAAGGCGGGATCTATCCTCTCGCGCAGTGCGGCGATGATGTCGCTGATTTCCAGTGTGGGGGCGACGACAAGGGCCTTGAGCCGGGTGACTTCGCCCGAGGTTTTCTCTGGCGGCATGAAGAAGGCGCCATCGACAATGCCGGGGATCGCATTCAAATGATGATTCAGATACGCGAGCGAGCTGCGCTTGCCTGCGATATTGATCAGGTCGCTGATGCGCCCATGCAGCAGAAATTTTCCGTCATCGATGATCTCGATGGCGTCGTTCATCGGCATCGGTGTTTCGACATGGCCGCCGGAAATCCACATGCGCTGGTCGCTTTCATCTGCGTGCGGAGAGTGCGCCATTTTCAACGTGGGAAACAGTGACCATTCCGGTGTGAGCGCAGCTTGCCTGGTAGCGATCTGGCCGGTTTCGGTGCTGCCGTAAATTTCCAGCAGCGGTGCATGGAATGCCTGTTCTGCCTGCTGCGCCAGTTGCGGCGACAGCGGCGCGGTAGCCGAAACCATGACTTCGATTTTTGGCAAGGACAGCGCTGAGCCGAGCAGCGAACGCAGGTGGACAGGCGTGGTGATCAGTACGCGCGGCTCGGGCACCTGCGCAAGAGAGTTGCAGATGTCAGCCGGATAAAACGATTGCGCACTGGTCAATGAAAAACCGTTTATCAGCGGCATCAGCACTGTCGATTCAAAGCCGTACATGTGCTGCGCCGGTACTGTACCCACCACGCTATAGTTGGTGCCCGCTTCCAGGCCGAGCTGCCTTGCTTCCATCTGCACATTACACACCAGCGTTGCCCATGTCTTGCGATGCGCGATCGGCAAGCCGGTGGAACCCGAGGTAAACACGTAGGCAACCAGGCGATCTTTTTCGATCTGCGGAATATTGAATGCGCGCATGCTGCTATCAATCTGGTCAAAAAAAGCAGGCGCGGGATAGGCGGTTTGCGGCAACGCGATCGCGCAATTCGGCTGATCGGTTAGGCATGCAGCATCCGGCGCGAAGTCCGATAGTTGACGGATGGTTTCTGCAGTGCGCGTCGATGGCAGTAAATTGACTTTGCCTGCTACCAGGATCGCAGACAGTGCAACGAGAAAATGATAACGGTCGTGACAATCGTTGAGGATGTGCCGGCTTGCCGGCAAAATCGTTGCCAGCTGTTCGACATCAGCGAGAAATTGCGTCGCCGTGACCGGGATGCCGTCGCGCCAGGCGATGATCCGGTCAGCGGAGGTATGGCTGAGTAATGGGATAAATGAGGTCAACGGCACGCATCCTGTGATGTCAGCGCAAGCGATACGTGGCATGCAATTTATTGCGTCTTGTTAGCCGCAATGTAATCGGACAGCGAGCGCAGTGAGCTGAAGATTTTTTCATTGTCTTCATGGTCGGCACGCAACTGGATGCCGTAATTTTTCGATACCACGAGCGCGACTTCCAGGATGTCGATCGAATCGAGTCCGAGTCCGCTGCCGTAAAGTTTGTCATCCGGATTGATGCCCGCAGGATCGACTTCGAGATTAAGAGCGTGGACGATCAGTTTGGCGACTTCCTGTGTGAAAGCATCGCTGGATGCGGACGTGGTGCTGGCTGGGTTTGACATATTGGTAATGGTCTCTGATATGTTTTTGATCGGCGCTGATTATATAGCGGGCACAGGCCGATTTTTGCTAAAAAGCAGGGTTTCAATCTGGAAAACAACGTTCTCGTGCTATCCGTCTGTATAGAGTGAAAAATGAACGGGGAAGTTGCAGCAACGGCAGTCAATTGCAAGCGGATTTACTGACGGGCATTGCGCGCATTGGATGGTGCTGTGCCGGTACTGAAATTGCTGCGCCACGGATTGATGTCGAGTCCGCCGCGCCGCGTATAGCGTGCGTAAACCGCCAGCTTTTGCGGTTTGCACTGGCGCATGATGTCCATGAAAATGCGTTCCACACATTGTTCGTGGAATTCATTGTGTTCGCGAAATCCGATCAGGTAGCGCAGCAGTTTTTCCTGGTTGATGGCATTGCCTATGTACTGAATCTGCACGCTGGCCCAATCCGGCTGGCCGGTCACCAGGCAATTCGATTTCAGCAGATGCGAAACCAGTGCTTCCTCAACCACAGGCTCATCGCGTGCCGCTTCCAGCAGCGAAGGGTCGGGCGAATATTCATGCACTTCGATGTCCAGCCTGTCCAGCAGCAGACCGTCCAGTTCACCCATGGGCACTTTGGAAAAATTCTCCGGCAGCGTCAGCATGACTTGCACCGGTGCGCCAAAGCCGTTAGTCAGGTCTTCGCGCAGCAATTCCAGCAAGGCATCGGTGCCGCCCAGTTTGGTCTGGTTGAGCGAGTTCAGATACAGCTTGAACGATTTGGATTCGATAATGTTGGGCGAATCGGCCGGCACGGTGATTTTTGCCATTGCCACTTGCGGTTTGCCGCGCATATTGAGCCACGATATTTCATATGCATTCCAGATATCGACACCGAAAAACGGCAGCGTACCGGACAGGCCGAGTTCATCGCGCTTGTACTGGCGCGGGATGGAAAACAGCAGCGACGGATCGTAATGCGCCTGGTAAGTCGTCGGCCTGCCGAGTGGCGATCCGTCTGGTGTAAATGGTGAAGTCATGGTGCAGATGCTTACAAAAACAGTTTGTAGACGGGATTGTCGGTTTCATCCCAGTGACGATAGCCTAATCCGGCCAGCGAGGCGCGGAAGGTTTTCATTTCTTTTTTCGGTACCTGTATACCGACCAGAATGCGGCTGACATCGCCGCCTTCATTGCGGTAGTGGAACAGGCTGATATTCCAGTGCGGCGCGACGCTGTCGAGGAAGCGCATCAGGGCACCCGGACGTTCCGGGAATTCAAAGCGATACAGCAGTTCATCCTGGGTCAGATCGCTCTTGCCGCCGACCAGATGGCGGATATGTCCCTTGGCGAGTTCGTCATGCGTCAGATCCAGTGTCTTGAATCCGTGTTTCTCGAAACGCTTGGCGATCTTGCCTGCCTCGTCGCGATCGGCGATCTGCAGGCCGACGAAGATGTGCGCCTGCATGGCATTGCTGAGACGATAGTTGAATTCGGTCACGTTGCGCGGGCCGACCAGTTCGCAAAATCGTTTGAAGCTGCCGCGTTCTTCGGGAATGGTCACGGCAAACACGCCTTCGCGTGCCGCACCGACATCGGCCATTTCAGAGACAAAACGCAAGCGGTCGAAGTTCATGTTGGCGCCGCTGGTGATGGTGACCAGGGTTTCATTCTTGAGCGGCTGCTTGTCGGTGTGCGCACGTTCGATATACGCTTTCGCACCGGCGATGGAGAGTGCACCGGAAGGTTCCAGGATGCTGCGCGTATCCTGAAAAACGTCCTTGATTGCGCTGCACACTTCATCGGTGCTGACCAGAATGATGTCGTCCACATACAGCTTGGCCAGACGGAAGGTTTCTTCTCCGACCAGCTTGACGGCGGTGCCGTCCGCGAACAGGCCGACATCTGTCATCGTCACGCGACGATTGCTTTGCAGACTGCGCGCCATCGCATCTGAATCGACGGTTTGTACGCCGATGATCTTGATCTCCGGCCGCACTGCCTTGACGTAGGCGGCAATACCGGCGATCAGGCCGCCGCCGCCGATGGGAACAAAAATCGCATGGATAGGCCCTGAATGCTGGCGCAGGATTTCCATGGCTATCGTGCCCTGGCCGGCGATGACATCCGGGTCGTCAAACGGATGGACGAAGGTCAGCTTGAGTTTTTTCTCCAGTGTCAGCGCATGCTGGTAGGCATCCGAGTAGGAGTCGCCGAACAGCACGACTTCAC
>NZ_JBEBPO010000058.1:0-15259 GCF_040395855.1 Herminiimonas fonticola
AAACAAAAAAGGCGTGCCGACTATCAAGTCGGCACGCCTTTTTAATGAATGAAATACTGTTTAGTGCGAACGGATCATCGTACCGAACGCCTGCTCGGTCAGCACTTCCAGCAACAGCGAATGTTCAATGCGACCATCGATGATATGCACGGTATTGACGCCCGATTTTGCGGCATCCAGCGCGGAGGAAATCTTCGGCAGCATGCCGCCGGAAATCGTGCCGTCTTCAAACATCTCATCGATTTCGCGCGCAGACAGATCGGTCAGCAGATTGCCCTGCTTGTCTTGTACACCAGCGATATTGGTCATCATGATCAGCTTTTCCGCTCTCAGGATTTCCGCAATCTTGCCGGCCACCACGTCGGCATTGATGTTGTAAGCCTGGCCGTCGTCGCCGAAGCCGATAGGCGAAATAATCGGAATAAAGGCATCATCCTGCAGCGCTTTCACAACGGCAGGATTGATCGCCTCGATATCGCCGACGAAACCGATGTCGAGGAATTTGCCCGGATTTTCGCGATCCGGCATATTCATCTTGCGCGCACGTATCAGGCCGCCATCCTTGCCGGTCAGGCCGACTGCCTGGCCGCCGTAATGGTTGATCAGCATCACGATATCCTGCTGCACTTCGCCGCCCAGCACCCATTCAACGACTTCCATCGTTTCTTCATCGGTGATGCGCATGCCTTGCACAAAGGTGCCCTGCTTGCCGATTTTCTTCAGCGCGTTGTCGATCTGCGGACCGCCGCCGTGCACCACGACCGGATTCATGCCGACCAGCTTCAACAGGATCACATCGCGTGCGAAGCTGTGCTTCAGGCGTTCTTCGGTCATCGCATTGCCGCCGTATTTGACGACGATGGTCTTGCCGTGGAATTTGCGGATATACGGCAGCGCCTCGGCCAGGATTTGCGCCTGTATTTGTGGCGAAACTACAGTAAGATCGGCATTCATATCGGTCATGGCTAGCTCAAAAAATAGATGACCGCGATTCTACAGCGAATGCCGGTTCATTTCCCGGCTCTTTGTTTTAATTCCACAAATATTCCACATGTATCTTGCCCGTTTGACAAATACCCGGGAGATGAAGCCCCGTCTCGCTTCAGGAGGAGATGACAAATGAGCCATTGCTCGCAATGCGGCGCTGAATTTTCATGCGGCATGGTCGATACGACTGCAAGCACGCGCTGCTGGTGCACGGCACTGCCGGCAGCGGCAGGAAATGAAGTATTGCGGAATGCCGACGGCAGTGCGAAAACCTGCATGTGCGCCAATTGTCTGTCGATATTGCGGGCGCGGCGCTTGGCTGAGCAGACGGCAGCATCCGGGCCGCCACAAGAAGAAAGCCGCGTCTAGCCCGCAGCCGGGCCGACGCACTCGCGCAATTCCTGACGCGGGAAATTTCCCTTGATTTTGACTACGCTGTTCTTGGCCGCCGTATCCAGCCCGCGCAACTGGAATGCGATTTTATTGGCATTCGGACTATGCGTGCCCATGCGTGCACTGCGCACGCCTTTTTGATTCAAGGCATTCAAATGATTGCGTGCCGCCTCTTCGGATTTGAATATCCCCAGCGAAATGCCCCACTGCAATGCCGAACCGTCCTGGATTACGAAAAAATCATTCACGCCCAGACGCTTGAGTTCACCGGCTTTTTTCTCTGCCGCATCCTTGTCTGCTTGCGGCGGGATATAGACCATGTGTCGTGCACTTTCCTGAATCGCGCGACGTGTCAGCCGTTCACCAAGTGTGAGTGATGCCAGTTGCGTTTCAAAACGCTTGGCTTCGGCCGCATCGAAATTCCCGACCTCGGTACATGCCAGCACATTGGAAATCTTGTCTGCACGCGCCAGATTTTTTTCCGCTTCAGGTTCCTCAGTTGCGACTGCGGCAAGCGTATTGACGGCAGTTGGAGCGGAAGATGGGACAACAGCGGCGGGCTTGGCGGCGGGCACCGGAATCAGCTTGAGTTGGGACGGATTCAATTGCTGCGTCAGCCGCGAGGGTTCACGGCTGGAAGGCGACCATGCGTCCAGCCAACCCTGCTGAAACGCGTACAAGCCGCCGTTGATCAATAACAATAAGCCGAACAGGATTTTTAGCATGTTGGAAGAGTTTGAATTGCCACCGTGTGCAAACCGATCAAGACCAGATTATCAACGCGTTGATATGCAATCGACAAATGCGGCGCAATCAGGTCTGCCGCGCCGCCAGCCAGAATACAGTAAAGCGCGTCTTGCGGATGCGCATCTGCCTGTGCCTTCACCGCGCGCTCGATGGCGCCGGCTTGCGCCGCCAGACAACCGCTGACGATGGCCGCATCCGTATTGTTTGCAAACGGTTGCGTCGAACTTGCATGCAAGGCCACTTCCGGCAACTGTGCCGTATTTTTTGCCAGCGCAGAGGCCATCAAACCGAGTCCGGGCAAAATCATGCCGCCGACAAATGCGCCATCTGCATTCACCGCATCGATCGTGGTCGCGGTGCCGCAGGTCGCCACCACCAGCGGCCGCTGCGGGAACAAGGCATGCGCGCCTATTGCGGCAGCAAAACGGTCGCTGCCCAGTTGCGCCGGATTCAGATAATGATTGCGCACGCCGCCCGCTGCCGATGTCGAGGTGAACCATTCCAGTGCGATGTCGCCGGCAAGCTGCAACACAGCCTGCTCCAGTTCTTCGCGAAGCCCGGCACCGGCAACATTCGACAACAGTACGCGGCTGATATTGAAGCTGCTCCACATCTGCGCCAGTTGCGCCGCTTCAGCCCGCGCAACGCTGCCGGCAGCATGCCAGTTGCCGGGCGTCTGCTGTGCGGGCGCGAGATCGACCAGCGCCCATTTGATACGCGTATTTCCTGCATCGACCAATAACAGCATCGCCTTATTCCCCGGTTATTCCTCAGTTACTCTTCTCTTATCCGCAACGATACATCGCCGGCGCTGATCGCCGTGCGCCCCTGCGCAGTATCAAGCAACAGACGTCCGGCTTCATCCACGCCGGCGGCATATCCATGCTGCAGAATTTTTTCCTGGTCCACTATGTTCACTGCTTGCCCCGCGTAGGCATCCAGCGCATTCCACGCCGCTGCAAACGCTTTGAATCCCTGTTGTTCAAACAAGGGCAAAGCCTTGCTGAAAGCATCCAGCAAGGCGGCCATCAACCGCTCGCGTTGCAGCGCCAACCCGGACGCATCGGCCACAGTCCGGCCGATTTGCGCGCTTAAATCCTGCGCGCCGGCGAGATTGATGCCTACGCCTATGATCGTCCATACCGACTGCCGATCTGTTTTATCCACGGCAGTTTCAATCAGGATACCGGCCAGCTTGTTGCCATTCATCAAAATATCGTTTGGCCATTTCAGGCGCGCATCCACGCCGAACGACATCAGCGTTTCCGTCACCGCCACACCGACCGCCAGCGGCAAACCCGCCAGCGCCTGCAGCGGCAGCGCAAATTTCCACGCCAGCGAAAAGGTCAGCGTCGCATCAGGCGCCGAATGCCAGCTGCGCCCGGCGCGCCCCTTGCCGGCGGTTTGCAAGCCCGCCCATAACAGGGTCGGCCCCTGCAATTGCGCCGCCTCGGCCAGCAGATCGGCATTGGTCGAACCGGTTTCCGCAACGATGCGCAGCGTCATATTCTGTGCGTCGGGACCACACAAGGCGGCCAGTTGTTGCGCAGTCGGAAGCGATGATGGTGGCAATGTCATGTGCGCATTGTAACGGGATGACCATGTCGGCGAAACCGCAGCGTAACCGGTGCATGGCAGCGTACGTGACGCCTGTCCGTTTCTCCCTTACACTCACTGCATGCTCAACGTTGCGCCTCCTACTCTCAGCTATACACCGAACGACAACGCTACCGCTGCAGGATCGTGGCAGGTGCACGCGCTGGCCGAGCCCGCTGCAATGGAGGCTATTGCAGCTGTACTGCACACTGCAGGCAAGACAGAGGCCGTGCACTGGGACCTGTCGCGGATAACAGCACTGGATTACATCGGTGCGCAATTGCTGTGGAATGCATGGGGCAAAAAACGCCCGGCCCAATTAACACTGGCGCCACAGCATGAAAATTTTTTTCGGCGACTGGAACAGACCGGCCCGCTGGAGTTGAAAAAACCACCGCAAAAATACTGGTACTCGCTGGCATCGTTGTTGCAACTCAAGCGCAACATACTGGATCATCTGCTCGGCTCCATCAGCCTGATCGGCCAGTTGACAATGGATCTCGGGCGTTTTGCCAGGGAACCGCAACGCGGGCCGTGGAAGGAAATTTCAGCCAATATCTTTCATACCGGATATCAGGCACTGGGCATTACCGCGCTGGTGGGATTTTTAATCGGCGTGGTGCTGTCTTATCTGTCGGCACAACAATTGCATCAGTTCGGCGGCGATATTTTCCTGGTTAACATTCTCGGCATGAGCGTGATTCGGGAACTCGGCCCCTTGCTGGCGGCGATCCTGGTAGCCGGGCGTTCCGGCTCGTCGATCACGGCGCAACTCGGCGTCATGCGCGTCACCGAAGAACTTGATGCCATGCTGGTCATGGGTTTGCCGCACGGTTACCGGCTGGTCATGCCGAAAGTCATCGCGCTGGCCATCTCGATGCCGCTGCTGGTAGTGTGGACCGATGCGATGGCCTTGATAGGCGGCATGGTGGCAGCCAATCTGGAGTTGGGTTTGTCGTACAAATACTTTATTCGCGAATTGCCGGATGCAGTACCGCTGGCAAATTACTGGATAGGCCTGGGCAAAGGCGTCGTATTCGGCGGCCTGATCGCGCTGGTCGCCTGTCACTTCGGCTTGCGCATAGAACCGAATACCGAGAGCCTGGGTGAAGGCACCACGATTTCAGTCGTCAGTGCCATCACCATCGTGATTCTGGCCGATGCCGTCTTCGCCATCATCTTCACCGAAGTGGGATTTTGATGAGCAGCGTGACGGACAGCGCAATCGACTGCGCATCGACCACACCGGAAAGCGGCGCACAGCCCATCATCCAGATCGAGAATCTGTGCACGCAGTTCGGCGATGTGATCGTGCATGAAAACCTGAACCTGACGATCAATCAGGGCGAAATCGTTTCGCTGGTAGGCGGCTCAGGTTCCGGCAAAACGGTGTTGCTGCGGCAGATGCTGGGCTTGAATCATCCGGCACGCGGCGCGGTACGCGTATTCGGCGAAGACATCAATCGCATCCCGCCGCAACAACTGCAGCAATTGCGCAATCGCTGGGGTATGCTGTTCCAGCAGGGCGCGCTGTTTTCGTCGTTTACCGTGTTCGATAACGTGGCGCAACCGATGCGCGAATTGCGCGTGCTGCCCAAGCAATTGATACGCGATGCCGCATTGCTGAAATTGCAGATGGCCGGCATAGGGCCGGAACATGCGCTGAAAATGCCCTCCGATTTATCGGGCGGAATGATCAAGCGTGTCGCACTGGCGCGTGCGCTGGCGCTCGAACCGGAATTGCTGTTCCTCGATGAGCCGACTGCCGGGCTGGACCCGAATGCATCGGAAAGCTTCGTCGATCTGATCCGCACGCTGCGCGATGAAATGCATCTGACCGTGGTGATGGTCACGCACGATCTGGACACGCTGTTCGCCTTGTCGTCGCGCGTCGCCGTGCTGGCCGACAAGCACATCATCGCGTATTGCGAACCAGGCAAGGTGGTTGAATTCAAGCACCCGTTTATCGAAACTTTTTTCCGGGGCGAACGCGGGCAACGCGCGATTGAAGCGCTGCCGGATTATCCGGATGACGGTATCTAGTGGATATTCTGAAAATCACTTATGGAAAATAAAGCACATGCATTGATGGCCGGCATTTTCACGATCGTACTGTTGATCGCGGCCGCATTGATCGCCCTCTGGTTCAACCGCGACCGGGTGGAACGCGTGCCGTATGAAATCGCCACCACGCTGTCGGTACCCGGCCTCAATCCGCAAGCCGGCGTGCGCTATCGCGGGCTGGACGTCGGCCGTGTGGATGCAGTTCTGTTCGATCCGCAAAAACCCGGCCAGATTCTGATCCGTTTCAGCGTCTCGAAAGATACACCGATCACGCATTCGACTTTCGCCACACTCAGTTATCAGGGCGTCACCGGCCTCGCCTACGTGCAACTGGACGATGACGGGAAGAACCCGGCCCTGATGCCATCGTCACCGAAAAAAATCGCGCGCATCGAATTGCGTCCCGGCCTGCTCGACACCTTGCAGATACGCGGCCTGGCGATTCTCGAACAAACAGAGGAAGTGGCAAAACGCGTCAACACCATGCTCTCCGATACCAATCAAAAATTGATTCTTGGCGCGTTCACCGACGTCAGCAATGCCGCCAACAAGGTTGCGAAAATTCCGGACCAGCTGCAACCGACACTGGATAAACTGCCCGCGCTTGCGCTCAAGGCTGACCATGCGCTGATCTCGCTGAACAAATTGTCCGAAGATGCCACCAGGCTGACTGCCAATCTGAATGAATTTACCGTCAGGCTCAATGCGCCGGATGGTCCCTTGAACGGCATGAACAACGCCATCAACAATATAGGTTCGACAGCGGCCATCGTCGAATACGAAGTCGTGCCTTTGGTAGATGAAACGCGGACCTCGATGCGGGCGCTGAATCGCACGCTGGAAACATTCAATCAAAGACCGCAAAGTATTTTGTTTGGCGCCAGCGCAGCACAACCCGGCCCTGGCGAAGCAGGTTTCAGCGTACCGGCCAAATAACAAGATCATTGTCCTGGGATACTCATGAAGAAAATAACGTTCCGCTTTTTTGCCATGGTCGCACTTGCCGGCAGTGTGTTGCTGGCCGGCTGCGCGGCCGGGCCGCAATCGACCTCGCTCTTCGATCTCGGGCCGCTAAACACACGAGGCTCCGCCACTACAGAAACGCAACTGCCGGCCATCAGCATCGCCGAAATCAAGGCGCCCGTCTGGCTGGATAGCCAGATGATGTTTTACCGGCTCAACTATGCCAACAACCAGCAGCCGCGCCCTTATGCCTCCAGCAAATGGACGATGGCGCCGGCGCAATTATTCCTGCTGCGCCTGAAATCGCGCCTGTCGCAGGCCGGCGGCATCGTCGTGCCGGCCTCCGATGGCGCGGCCAATCTTCCTGTACTGCGCATCGAAGCCGACGATTTTTCGCAAGTCTTCGATAGCGCCAATCAAAGCAGCGTACATATCGCGATGCGTGCATCGCTGTTCGACGGCCGCACGCTGCGGGCGCAAAAAATGTTCGTTAAACAGTTGCCGACTGCCAGCGCAGATGCGCAAGGCGGCGCAGCCGCATTGGCGACTGCCAGCGATGCAATCATCAATGAAATGGCCGTATGGTTAGCGACCCTGCCGTCGAAAAAATAAGCACCGCACCTGCTGCGGTCTTGCAAGCGTCGGCGTTTTCACGCGGCGCTCTGCTGGCGTACCTGCTGCTTATTGTCTATGCCAGCCTGTATCCTTTCAGCGGCTGGCAAAGCATGGGCCTGCCCTTGCAAGCCTATCTGTTCGCCGGCATGCCGCGTTACTGGACCGGTTTCGATGTCGCCACCAATATCCTCGGCTATATTCCGCTGGGTATCCTGACGGTATTTTCCTTGTATCCGAAAATCCGCCGCATAGGCGCCATCGTGCTGGCACTTTTACTGGGTGTGCTCTTGTCGGGCGCAATGGAAGCCACACAGACACTCCTGCCGAATCGCGTCGCATCCAACCTGGACTTCATCACCAATAGCATGGGCACCCTGATCGGCGCCGTGATCGGCAGCGTCAGCAGCCATCTGGTGCTGGAACGCAGCCGCTTGCGCCATCTGCGCCACCACTGGTTTACTACGCAGGCCAGCCGCGGCCTGATCATTTTTGCGCTGTGGCCGCTGGCGCAGATTTATCCGCAAAGCTATTTATTCGGCAATGGACAAATGCTGCCCATCTTGTCCGACTGGTTATCAATACTGCTGGAAACACCGGTGGATCTGGGCAGTTTGCTGCGCAATGGCGCGCAACTTTCAGTTGAACAATACTGGATGGCAGAAGCCATCATTACGGCCCTGAGCATGAGCGGCGCCCTGCTGGCGCTGCTGTGCATGTTGCGCGACAAGGCGCCGCGCGCGATTCTGCTGCTTGCATTATTGAGTGCGGCACTGGCCGTCAAAACACTCTCGACCGCTTTGTTCTTTACACCGGAAAACGCCTTTACCTGGATCACGCCAGGTGCGCAAGGCGGTGTCTTGCTGGGACTGGGACTGCTGACCGGCTTTGCTTTTTTGCCATCGGCCACACAAAGACGCAGTGCCGTCGCGCTGCTGGTTGCAGCTCTGATTGCCATCAATCTGGCGCCGACCAATCCTTATTTCGTCGCTACACTGGAAACCTGGGCGCAAGGAAAATTCCTCAACTTCAATGGCGCTGCGCAATTCCTGTCTTTGCTCTGGCCGGTGGCAGCGCTGTGGTTCCTGCTGCATGCGACGCATCGCGTGAAACGAAAATGATGCGGGTGTATCATTCCGGTCTTTGAAGTGAGCATCCCGATGACTGAAAACAAACAACATTTTGGCCAGCATCTTTTCATCTGCATGAATCAGCGTGACGATGGCCGCGAATGTTGTGCTGAAAAAGGTGCGCACGCCGCACAAAAACACTTGAAAGCACGCGTCAAGGAACTGGGGTTAAGCCGCAGTGGCGATGTGCGCATCAATCAATCCGGTTGCCTCGGTCGCTGCGAAGAAGGCCCGGTGCTCGTGATTTATCCGCAAGGCACGTGGTACACCTATGTTGACAATCACGACATCGATGAAATCATCGACGAACATCTGGTCGGTGGAAAAATCGTCGAACGCCTGAAAATCTGATCACCCGCATTCACAGATAAATACATGAACGCCCAAACCCAACGTTTCTCCCTGCAAGGCGCGGCCGGTGCGCTCGAATGCGCACTGGACCTGCCGGCGGCAACGCCGCGCGGCATCGCACTGATCGGCCATCCGCATCCGCTGTTCGGCGGCACCATGGACAACAAGGTCGTCCACACGCTCGCGCGCGCCTTCGTTGCGCTGGATTACGTCGCGGTGCGCATGAATTTTCGCGGCGTCGGCGCTTCCGGTGGCGTTTACGATGAAGGCGCCGGCGAAACCGACGATATGGCGCAATTGCTGACGCACATGCAGCAGCAATATCCGGCGCTACCGTTTGCGCTGGCCGGATTTTCCTTCGGCACCTTCGTGCAAACGCAGTTGCAAAAACGTCTGGAGGAACAAGGTACACCGGCCGAACGCCTGGTACTGGTCGGCTCCGCTCCCGGAAAATGGCCGCTGCCTACGGTGCCGGCCGATACCATCCTGATCCACGGCGAGCTCGATGAAACGATTCCCTTGATCGATGTATTCGATTGGGCCCGACCACAGGATCTGCCGGTCGTCGTCGTGCCCGGCGCCGATCACTTCTTCGGTCGCAAATTGCATCACATTAAAAATCATGTGGTGGCAATGTGGCGTCGTTGAGGGAACTGTTTGCCTGCTGGCCCGTCCAAGGGGCGCGAGTCTATAATCAAGACCTTTCTTCAATCAGCGCACCCATGGTCACGCCATGCGCTCACACTAAAGTCAAATGAAAAAATTATTTGCGGCCCTCGCCGTTGCCGTTCTGTCACTCTCCACTGCCTTTGCGCAAATTGTCCCGGCTCCAACCATCGCGGCCAAATCCTGGCTGTTGCTGGATTCGACCAGTAACCAGATCCTGGCAGCAAACGACGCAGACGTACGCATAGAACCGGCTTCACTGACCAAATTGATGACCGCCTATGTTGCCTTTTCCGCGATTCGGGACAAGCGCCTCGCGCTGAATCAAATGATTACGGTATCGACGAATGCCTGGAAGGTCGATCCTGAAAGTTCGAAGATGTTTATCGAGCCGCGCGTACCCGTCTCCGTCAACGACCTGCTGTACGGCCTGATCGTGCAGTCCGGCAACGATGCCGCAGTAGCGCTGGCAGAAGCAGTGGCAGGCACCGAAGATGCATTCGCGGCCTTGATGACTCGCGAAGCGGAGCGCATGGGCATGAAGTCCACACGCTTCTCCAATTCGCACGGCTTGCCCAGCCCGAACAATTATTCGACCGCGCGCGACCTGGCCGTACTGGCCACGCATCTGGTCAACGACCATCCCGAGTTTTATAAAATCTATTCGACCAAAGACTTCACCTATAACAAGATCAAGCAATCCAACCGCAATCGCCTGCTGTGGCTGGATCCGACGGTTGACGGCATGAAAACCGGTCATACGCAGAATGCCGGCTATTGCCTGATTTCCACTGCAAAACGCCCGAACGGTGCACATGAGCGCCGTCTTATTTCCGTTGTGATCGGCACGGTATCCGACCAGGCGCGCGCGCAGGAAAGCCAGAAGCTGCTGAACTGGGGCTTCCTGAATTTTGATGCAGTCAAACTGTATTCAAAAGATGTCGCGATCGATACGCCGAATGTCTGGAAAGGTTCGCAGAACAAGATCAAGATCGGTTTTACGCACGATGTTTTCGTGACAGTGCCTAAAGGCATGGCCGGCAAAATCAAGCCTGTGCTGGCGCGCAAGGATCCACTCGTCGCACCGATCGACAAGAACAGCCAGGTCGGCACCATCAAGGTGATGTCGGCGGAAAACAAAGTCATTACCGAATTGCCGGTACTGGCGCTGGAACAGGTTGGACCAGCCGGCATGTTCGGCCGCGCACTGGATTCCATCCGTCTGTGGATACACTGATCACTGGCGGCCTGACCGCCTAGCTAACGCTCAACGGCAAGTTTCACCCTCCCCGGTTGAACTTGCCGTTTTTCATTGGTGCACGCAACTTGCACGCGCTGTTGCAAGGATTTCAACGCGGGCACACAGCGTTTGTGCCAGAATTGATGCTTCACCAGCGATGCAAAAACGGCAATGGACGATCCCTTCGTATATCTGAACGGTACGATGATCCCTCTCTCCGAGGCAAAAATTCCGGTGCTGGATCGCGGCTTCATTTTTGGCGATGGCATCTACGAAGTCATTCCGGCTTATCAGCGCAAACTGTTCCGGCCGGCACAGCATCTGCAGCGCCTGTTTCGCGGCCTCGCCGCAGTGAGCATCGCCAATCCCCACGATACCCAGGGCTGGCTGGCCCTGATCGAAGAAGTGCTGCGCCGGCATCCGGCAGAAAACCAGTTGGTGTATATGCAAGTCACGCGCGGCGTCGCCCAACGTACGCACGCCTTCCCGCCAAGCGAACCGACACCGACCGTTTTCATCATGAGCAATCCGCTCGTGCCCTTGCCTGACGAAGCGCGCGAAAACGGCGTTGCCTGTGTATCAATGGAAGACCAGCGCTGGCTGCATTGCGAAATCAAATCCATCTCGCTGCTCGGCAACGTGCTGGCAGCGCAAAACGCAGTAGTACATCAGGCCACTGAGTCGATCCAGTTTCGCGACGGCTTCCTGACGGAAGGCTCGGCCTCCAATGTGTGGATCGTCAAGAATGGCAGCCTGATCGGGCCGCCGCGCGACAATCTGATTCTGGAGGGCATACGCTACGGGCTGATGGAAGAGTTATGCAGCGCCGACCGCATTCCATTCGAGGCCAGGCGTATTGCCCGCGCTGAAGTCTTTGCCGCCGACGAAGTATTATTGTCATCGGCCTCGAAAGAAGTACTGGCGGTCGTTACTATCGACGGTCAGCCTATAGCAAACGGCAAACCCGGCCCCATATACAAGAAACTGTACGCCGCCTACCAGGCAGCCAAGGCAGCGTGAATCTTTAACTTTACCTTGCATCCAGCATGCAAGCACCAACGATAGCCCATCATGACTGAACCTACCGAAAGCCTGATCGAATACCCCAGCGACTTCCCCATCAAGATCATGGGTTTGATGCAGGATCAATTTGCCCAAACCATGCTGGAACTGGTCACGCTGCACGACCCCGAATTCCACGCCGGAAAAATGGAGATGCGCCCATCGTCGGCCGGCAAGTATCTGGCCCTGACGGTGACTGTGCGCGCTACCAGCCGCGAACAACTGGATAATCTGTACCGCGCGCTCTCCTCGCATCCGATGGTCAAGGTCGTCCTGTAAGCCGGCGCATGAGCGCAAGCACTTCTCCCCTCATCCGGCAGCGCGGACGTGAATCCTACGAGATCACCTACGCCGCGATGCGCGCATTTACCGATGCGCGCACGGCGCAGACTGTCGACGAATTGTGGATAGTCGAACATCCGCCTGTGTTTACGCTCGGCCTGGCGGGCGATCCCACGCACGTGCTTGATGCGCACGACATTCCCGTCGTGCAAACCGATCGCGGCGGCGAAGTCACGTATCACGGCCCCGGCCAGGTTGTCATTTACTTACTGCTGGATTTGCGCCGCAATCACGCCGATGCACGCATCTTCGCCCGCGAGCTGGTCAATAAAATCGAGCAGGCGGTGATCGATACGCTGGCAGCGTATAATCTGGCCTGCGAACGCAAGGCTGGCGCACCCGGCATTTACCTGTCGGATGGCCCGCTGCAAGGTGCAAAAATCGCCGCACTCGGTTTGAAAATACGCGGCAACGGCTGCACCTATCACGGCGTATCGCTGAATGTGGCGATGGATTTGACGCCGTTTTCCTGGATCAATCCTTGCGGTTACGAAGGTTTGATCACGATAGACATGCAAAGTCTGGGGGCGCAGGCAACGCTGAACGCCGTGCAAAATGCACTGGCGGAAAAATTGACGCACAGCCTGTCCGGATAGAGAATTGCTGCCGACTGCCTTACCGTTCCACCCTGCTGTTTTGCATTACCTGCAACATCCATTTTTATCGTGGCAAAGACGAACGTCGGCGCCACGCGTTGTTATCCAGCGCTGCACCCGGCGCTGTCATGGCAACACCTGACGAAGAGCGACCAGCCCAATGACGATCGATACCAATCCAGAATCCTCCGCACCTGCAGCCCCTGCTTACAATCCGAACGAAAAGCAAAAAGGTTCGGCCAAAACCATACGCATCCCGATCAAGGTGGTGCCTATGGAGCGTTTGCCAAAACCGGACTGGATACGCGTCAAGGCCGGCTCGCCATCGACCCGCTTCTACGAAATCAAGGACATCCTGCGCGCCAATAATCTGGTGACAGTGTGCGAAGAAGCCAGTTGCCCGAACATCGGCGAATGCTTCGGCAAAGGCACCGCGACCTTCATGATCATGGGCGACAAGTGCACACGGCGCTGCCCGTTCTGCGACGTCGGCCACGGCCGCCCCGATCCGCTCGATGTGAACGAACCCGAGAACCTCGCCAAAACCATCGCTGCATTACGCTTGAGCTACGTCGTCATCACCTCGGTGGATCGCGACGATCTGCGCGACGGCGGCGCCGGTCACTTTGCCGAATGCATACGCCGCGTGCGCGAACTGTCGCCGAACACCCGCATAGAAATTCTGGTACCGGATTTCCGCGGCCGCATGGACCGCGCGCTGGAGATTCTCAATCTCGCGCCGCCCGATGTCATGAATCACAATCTGGAAACCGCACCGCGCCTGTACAAGGAAGCGCGTCCCGGTTCCGATTACGCCTACTCGCTGAACCTGCTCAAGCGCTTCAAGGCGCTGCATCCGAACACGCCGACCAAATCCGGCATCATGGTCGGCCTCGGCGAAACCGATGAAGAAGTTTTGCAAGTGATGCGCGACATGCGCGCACACGATGTAGACATGCTGACCATAGGCCAGTACCTGATGCCTAGCGGCGATCATCTTCCAGTGCGTCGCTACGTACATCCCGATACTTTCAAGATGTATGAAGAAGAAGCCTACAAGATGGGTTTCGCGCATGCTGCAGTGGGTGCAATGGTACGTTCGAGCTACCACGCAGATCAACAGGCGCACGGCGTAACCAGCGGTTCAAGCCACACGGCGCATGACTGATTACCAATAAAAACAAAAACAGGAAAAGCAGCAATGAGCAGTCATCATGCCAATGGCAAACCGGTCAATAAGCCAGGCACCGTATTATTTGCCAGTCTGATTGGCACCACGATCGAGTTTTTCGATTTCTACATTTACGCCACCGCTGCAGTGCTGGTGTTTCCGACGCTGTTCTTTCCATCGTCCAGCCCAACCGCAGCCATGCTGCAATCGCTGGCGACCTTCGCGATTGCCTTTTTCGCGCGCCCTATCGGCTCCGCCGTGTTCGGACACTACGGCGACCGCATAGGCCGCAAGGCAACGCTGGTGGCAGCATTGTTGACGATGGGGATTTCAACCGTGGTGATCGGCCTGCTGCCGACCTATGCCGCAATCGGCACCTTCGCGCCCTTGTTGCTGGCTTTGTGCCGTTTCGGTCAGGGTCTGGGTCTGGGCGGCGAATGGGGTGGCGCGGTATTACTGGCAACCGAGAATGCACCGCCGGGCAAGATCGCCTGGTACGGCTGCTTCCCGCAACTGGGCGCACCGCTGGGCTTCTTTCTGTCCGGCGGCATTTTCCTGCTATTGAGCGAAGTACTGACGAACGAGCAATTCTTCAGCTACGGCTGGCGCATTCCTTTCCTCGCCAGCGCAGTGCTGGTACTGGTCGGTTTGTATGTACGCTTGAAAATTACGGAAACACCGGCCTTCCAGAAAGTGCTGGATAAAGGTGAACGCGTCAAAATACCGCTCGCAACCGTATTCAGCGAACATGGTCGCATGCTGGTATTGGGTACGATCATCGCACTCGCAACCTTTGTGCTGTTTTATTTGATGACGGTATTTGCGCTCAGTTGGGGCACCACCGCGTTAGCTTATTCGCGCCAGCAATTCCTGATTCTGCAATTGTTTGCCGTCGTGTTCTTTGCGCTGACCATTCCTGTCTCTGCCTTGCTGGCTGACAAATACGGCAGACGCATCACGATGATTATCATCTCTATCGCCATGATGCTGTTCGGCTTGCTGATTGCCCCGATGTTTGTTGCGAACAGCATGATCAGCGTGACGATATTCCTGTCCCTGGGGCTGGCCTTGATGGGCATGACTTACGGCCCGCTAGGCACCATGCTGTCGGAACTTTTCCCGGCTGAAATCCGTTACACCGGCGTTTCCCTGACCTTCAATCTGGGCGGAATTTTCGGTGCCTCGCTGGCACCGTATGCGGCGACCTGGCTGGCGACCAATTACGGTTTGCATTACGTCGGCTACTACCTTTCCGGCGCCTCGCTGTTGACGCTGATCGCCTTGCTGCTGGTAGCAAAGCCGCAGGTCGCGCCCGTCGCCGTGATCAGGAATTAGGCGT
>NZ_JBEBPO010000059.1:0-15175 GCF_040395855.1 Herminiimonas fonticola
ACGATTACAAAATCATCGTGCCCAACCACCATGCAATCGCCGCCACAAAAGCTGAGGCAGGAATGGTGAATATCCAGGCCCAGACGATATTGCCGGCAACACCCCAACGCACCGCTGACATCTTGCGCGAAGCACCGACACCGACGATGGCACCGGTAATCGTATGCGTGGTCGATACCGGCACGCCCAGTGCAGTCGCCAGGAACAGCGTAATCGCACCACCGGTCTCTGCACAAAAACCGCCTACCGGTTTCAGCTTGGTGATTTTTTGCCCCATCGTCTTGACGATACGCCAACCACCGAACAAGGTGCCCAGGCTGATCGCGCTATAACAGCTGATAATCACCCACCATGGCAATGGATCTTCTGTAGTCGATACACCGGCTGCAATCAGCAGCATCCAGATGATACCCATGGTTTTTTGCGCATCGTTGCCACCGTGGCCCAGGCTGTACATGGCTGCGGAAGCGAGTTGCAAGCGCCGGAACCATCGATCCACATTACGCGGCGTCGACCGCACGAACAACCATGACACCATGATCATCATCAGCGAGCCGAACAGGAATCCGAGCAAGGGCGACAATACAATGAAGGCAATGATCTTGAGCAGGCCGGATGCAATCAGGGCGTCGGTGCCCGATTTGGCTACTGCAGCGCCAACCAGGCCGCCGATCAAGGCGTGCGACGAGGAGGATGGCAAACCAAAATACCAGGTCAAGGCGTTCCAGAGAATGGCGCCTGTCAACGCACCGAACACAACGTAATGATCAATGACGATAGGATCGATCGTGCCTTTTCCTATCATCGATGCGACCTTGAGATGGAATACGCCGATCGCGAGGAAGTTGAAAAAAGCAGCCATCATCACTGCCGTTTGCGGTTTCAATACCCCGGTGGAAACCACCGTCGCGATGGCATTCGCCGCATCGTGAAAGCCGTTCATGAAATCGAATACCAAAGCCAATATGATCAAGAAGGCCAGGACATAAAAGCTCATGTGAAGAGTTTGCATGGATAATTAATTTCTGTTTAATCTGCATGCAGCGCTGACCAAACTGTCAGCTACCGCGAAACTTGCAAGACGTGGCCTCGTGCGTTTTCAATCACAAGGCCAGGTACGACGACGATACGCTGAGAGCCTCAGGCGTTTTCGACAATAATGCCTTCAATGATATTGGCCACGTCTTCGCAACGATCCGTTACCGTTTCCAGCAATTCGTAAATTGCCTTCAGCTTGATCAGGTTGCGCACATCCGGTTCTTCGCGGAACAGTTTGGACATGGCAGCACGCATCACGTGATCGGCATCCGATTCCAGGCGATCGATTTCTTCGCAGATTGCCAGAATCTCGCGCGAGTTATCCATGTTGTGCAACAGGCCAACCGCAGCCTTGACCTTTTCGGTGCAGGCCAGGCACAGTTCGGCCAAACGCTTGGCTTCCGGCGTGATGGTCTTGATGTCGTACAGGGAAATCGTTTGTGCCGCATCTTCGAGCAGATCGAGAATGTCGTCCATGCGCGTAATCAGCTGATGGATATCATCGCGATCGAGAGGTGTAATGAAGGTTTTATGCAGTGCATCCAGCGTCGCATGCGTTACCTTGTCAGCCTGTTTTTCGATGCCTTCAATCGCGTGCACGCGAATTTCCAGATCGTCGAAATTGGTCATCAGTGCGACCATCTCTTTTGCACCCTTGACGCAAAATTCTGCATGCTCGTTGAAGAGATCGAAAAATTTGCCTTCTTTCGGCAGGAGTCGTCCAAACATGATTGCTCTCTTTGAATATTAAAATATTGAAATGCGACGATGTTCGCTCAAGGCCTTGCCGGCCGGGCGAAATGAAATGATTGCAGCTGATGTCATATCGGTCATCTTGAATTAGTCGCCCTGATACAAGGCGGCCGAACCGGTATAGTTTTCAAACTTCGTGTATTGACCAAGGAAGGTCAGGCGCACGCTACCGATAGGACCGTTACGCTGTTTGCCGATGATGATTTCCGCGGTGCCTTTGTCAGGCGAATCCGGATTGTAAACCTCGTCGCGATAGATAAACAGAATCACGTCGGCATCCTGCTCGATCGCGCCGGACTCGCGCAAATCGGACATCACCGGACGCTTGTTCGGACGCTGTTCCAGCGAGCGGTTCAACTGCGACAGTGCAATCACCGGACAATTGAGTTCCTTCGCCAAACCTTTCAGGTTACGCGAAATTTCGGAAATCTCCGTCGCCCGGTTTTCACCGGAAGAGTTGGCGGACATCAGTTGCAGGTAATCGATGATGATCAAACCGAGCTTGCCGCACTGGCGCGACAGGCGCCGCGAGCGGGCGCGCAATTCGATCGAATTCAAGGCCGGCGTTTCATCGATGTACAACTGCGCATCGTTCATCTTTTGAATCGCATGTGTCAGGCGCGGCCAGTCTTCGTCGGCCAGTTTGCCGGTACGCAAGCGATGCTGATCCAGACGACCGACCGAACCCAGCATACGCATCGCCAATTGGGTGCCGCCCATCTCCATCGAGAAGACGGCAACCGGCAAGCCGCTTTCAATCGCGACCGTTTCACCGATATTGATAGAGAATGCGGTTTTACCCATCGAAGGACGGCCGGCGACGATGATCAGGTCACCTGGCTGCAAGCCGGAGGTCATGCGATCCAGATCGGCAAAGCCGGTCGGCACACCGGTAATATCACTGGTGCTGTCGCGGTTATACAGTTCGTCGATGCGTTCGACGACTTGCGTCAGCAGCGGTTGAATTTCCTGGAAACCTTGTGCGCCGCGCGAACCCTCTTCCGCAATCGCAAAGATCTTGGACTCGGCTTCATCCAGCATCTGCTTGACTTCCTTGCCTTGCGGATTGAAAGCCTGGCCGGAAATTTCATCCGAGACGGTGATCAGCTTGCGCAGGACGCCACGATCGCGCACGATTTCGGCGTAGCGGCGGATATTGGCAGCGGACGGTGTATTTTGCGCCAGTGCATTGAGATAGGCGACACCGCCCACTTCTTCTGCCTTGCCGCTATTGGTCAATGCCTCGAATACCGTAATCACGTCAGCGGGGCGGGAGCCATTGATCAGCCTGACGATGTGCTGAAAAATGATGCGGTGATCGTAACGGTAAAAATCGTCCTGATTGACGAAATCCGCAATACGGTCCCACGCAGCGTTGTCCAGCAACAAGCCGCCGAGTACGGATTGCTCGGCTTCTATCGAATGCGGGGGAACGCGGAGGGAATCTACTTGCGGATCGGCACGGTTGTTCATGGCGCGAATTATACCTGTTACAGGTGTGCGCTTTGAGAAAATGGGCAATAAAAAAGCCGGGAAAACCCGGCTTTTTCTAGGCAGCGAGTGCCAGACATGCTTGAAATAAACTTAAGCGTGTTCGCCAACGATGGTGATCGTGACGTCAACGACAACGTCAGTGTGCAATGCAACAGCAACGGTGTGGTCGCCGGTTACTTTCAACGGGCCGGTTGGCAAGCGAACTTGTGCTTTTTCGACAGCAAAACCTTGCTTGGTCAACGCTTCAGCGATATCGGAGTTGGTAACGGAACCGAACAAACGGCCATCCACACCCGATTTTTGCGAAATTTGAACGGTTTGACCGGTCAATTTTTCGCCTTGTGCTTGCGAAGCTGCCAATTTTTCGGCTGCGATTTTTTCCAGCTCTGCACGTTTGACTTCAAATTCAGCAACGGCAGCGGTCGTCGCACGACGAGCTTTGCGTTGTGGAATCAGGAAGTTGCGTGCGTAGCCGTCTTTTACTTTAACGACTTCACCGAGATTGCCGAGATTAACGACTTTTTCTAACAGAATGACTTGCATGTTTTTCTCCTATTTCAGTCGTTAATTACGCGTTGTGCAGATCGGTGTACGGCAACAGCGCGAGGAAACGTGCGCGCTTGATTGCTGTATCGACTTGACGTTGATAGATTGCTTTGGTGCCGGTCAGGCGTGCCGGCATGATTTTGCCGTTTTCCTGAACGAAGTCTTTCAATGTGTCTACGTCTTTGTAGTCAACTTGTTCTACGTGTGCAGCTGTGAAGCGGCAGAATTTTTTACGCTTGAACAAAGGGTTTTGTTGTTTGCGTTTTTCTTTCAGTTTGCTTTTGTCGAATTTTTTACCGAATGCCATTTTGGGCTCCTGTATCTAAATGTGGGTCTCGAAATCTGTGAGATGGAAAACAAGGCTTTTGCTGTTACGGCTCTTACGTGCCAGGAAACCGGTGAACTGAAATGTCCCGCCTAATTCGGCTTGATTGAATCTGCCTGAAATTTCTCCCGCGGCAATCGCGGCAACTTCAAACTCGACCAATCGTGGAACACCTGCTTCCGTCTGTTGCGAACTGTGCAGCAAAACTGCTGACACAATCGGGACACCTGCCGGTGTGTAGCGCAAAATTTCACGCTCGGCGATGGTGGCTACAAACTGAAGTTGATTCACTCTCCTGATACGTCGTTGCAATAATTAGGCAGCAGGTGCCTCGGCGCGATGGCTCTTGGCAGCATCTTCCTTCTGCACAGCCTTCATCATTGGCGATGGCGCTGTTTCAGCCTTCTTCATTTTCACGGTCAGATGACGCAGAACGGCATCGTTGAATTTGAAGCCGGTTTCGATTTCAGCCAGTGTTTCGCCGTCACATTCGATGTTCAGGCAGACGTAGTGGGCTTTAGCCAGTTTCTGGATCAGGTACGCCATTTGACGGCGGCCCCAGTCTTCCACGCGATGAACAACACCACCGCGTGCGGTGACGATGCCTTTGTAGCGTTCGATCATTGCAGGCACTTGCTCGCTTTGATCCGGATGGACGATAAATACGATTTCATAATGACGCATGTAAGCTCCTTTTGGACGGATTGAAGATTGCCCACCCCGGCGTCAAGACGAGTGTGGGAAGAGGAAAACCGGTAATCATACGCGTAGAAGGTAGAAAACTCAACGCTTTCAGGCATTTATCGCAATTTTCCGCGCTGACTTTGTAGATAAATCGGTAAATGGCTTGCGTTTAAGCATGCACTGTATAAAAATACAGACTGTTCATACGAACAGTCCGCAGCAAGGCATCACTAACGCAAGGCGCATGCAATGATCAAACTGACAGCTCGCCAGGAACAAATCCTGAACCTGATACGCGACGCCATAGAAAATACCGGCTTCCCGCCAACACGCGCGGAAATCGCCACCGAACTCGGTTTCCGTTCTGCCAATGCGGCGGAAGAGCATTTGCAGGCCCTGGCACGCAAGGGCGCAATCGAAATCTCGCCCGGTACTTCGCGCGGCATTCGTCTGCGCGACATGGGCGGCGCAGGATCGAGCCGTAGCGGCGCGCAATTATCGTTGCCGCATCCCGCACTGATGCAATTGAATCTACCCCTGGTCGGACGCGTGGCTGCCGGTTCGCCGATTCTGGCCCAGGAACATATTGAAACGACATATAACGTCGATAAATCGCTGTTTTCCGCCATTCCCGATTTTTTGCTGAAAGTACGCGGCATGTCGATGCGCGATGCGGGAATTCTGGATGGCGATTTGCTGGCGGTGAAAAAAATCGACAGCGCCAGGAACGGCCAGATCGTGGTTGCCCGTCTGGGCGATGACGTCACGGTCAAGCGTTACAAGAAGACCGGCTCTTTGATTGAACTGTTACCGGAAAATCCTGACTTCCAACCTATCCGCGTCGATCTTGAGCACGATGATTTTGCGCTGGAAGGTCTGGCCGTTGGCCTGATGCGTAGCTGGCACTAAACCCTTCAGTGCTGATCGCGGCTCTGCTGCTTATTTCTAATGAACTAAAACAGCACCGCGAGTTACGTATTCACCTGCACTTGGCATCTATCAAGATGAAGTAGGTGCTTATTTTTTACACTTCGCCAAAATCTGCTTTGCAATTCCACGCAAAATATTGACCTCTTCCGTTTCAAGCTGCGTACGGGAGAACAGGCGCTTCAGGCGTGGCATCAGCTTCTTCGGATTGTCAGCATCGAGAAAATCTATCGCCACCAGCGCCTGCTCAAGATGCGCGTACATGCCCTCGATTTGCGCCATGCCGGCAGCCTCTCCCTGAAAACCGATATTACTGACTGCCGACGGCGTATCGACTATGGCAGCCATGCGCGCCTCATACGCCAGCACTTGCACCGCCTGCGCGAGATTCAGCGATGAATAATCCGGATTGGCCGGAATATTGATCAGTACGTTGCACTTTTCCACAATCTCGTTCGGCAAGCCGAAACGTTCATTGCCGAATATCACCGCTGCCTGCAGATTCGACTCTTCAGCCAGATGCGTTGCCAATTCTCGCGGCGAAATGACAGGTGGTGAAAACTCGCGCAAGCGCGCAGTCACCGCTGCGGCATAGTTGCAATCTGCCAGCGCCTCTTCAATCGAGCCGACTATTCGTGCCGATGTCAAAACATCATTCGCACCACTGGCAAAAGCAATCGCCTCCTCCTGCATTGCCGCATCGGCAAAGCGCGGATTGACCAGCACCAGCTCGGAAAAACCCATGTTTTTGATGGCGCGCGCTGCAGCGCCAATATTGCCGGGACGGCTGGTTTCGACCAGCACAAAGCGCAGGCGATTGAAAAGAGGCATGTCGGTTTGCGGCAGGTTCATTTAAAATAGCGACATTGCGCGGCAGGATCATGTCGAAATGACAGCTCCATGCCGCATCGCTCATTAATTTCAATTTAGGTGGATTGCCATCGTTCGCACGACAGCGCCGCCATTTTAACGGAATCTCTATGCATCCCATGCTTAATACGGCGATCAAGGCTGCTCGCCGTGGCGCTGCCATCATCAACCGCGCGTCTTTCGATCTTGATCGCGTCAAGGTTACGGAAAAAAATCCGAATGACTTTGTCACCGAAGTCGATCAGGCCGCCGAGCAGGCGATCATCGAGGTTCTGAAAACCGCCTATCCGGATCACGCGATCCTGGCCGAAGAGTCGGGCGCATCCGCCAATCTGCACGACGACAACGAAAACGTCTGGATCATCGATCCTCTCGACGGCACCACCAACTTCATTCACGGCTTTCCGCAATACTGCGTTTCGATCGCCTTGCAGCAACGCGGCCAGATTACGCAAGCCGTCGTCTACGACCCAACCCGCAACGATTTGTTTACCGCCACCAAAGGCTCGGGCGCGTATCTGAATGAAAAGCGTATCCGCGTCACCAAGCGCGACAAGATCGCCGATGCATTGATCGGCACCGGTTTCCCTTACCGCGCCACCGACAACATTGATGAATACCTGAAAATGTTCAAGATCATGACGCAAAGCTGCGCCGGCCTGCGCCGTCCTGGTTCTGCTGCACTCGACCTGGCTTATGTTGCCTGCGGCCGTCTCGACGGCTTCTTTGAAAAAGGTTTGCAACCGTGGGATATGGCAGCCGGCTCGCTGCTGATTACCGAATCCGGCGGCATCATGGGTACCTTTGAAGGTGAGTCCGACTATCTGTACAAGGGCGATGTACTGGCCGGCACGCCGAAAGTATTTGCACAAATGGTGTCGCTGCTGAGCCCATTCTCAAAATAAGCAAACCATCTCCGCTAGCCGGCAACTATTCCCCGGCTAGCAGCCTGCTGCTGTTATACTCGCCCTACCCGGCATATCTCCAGTCACCTTGCCGCTGTCTCTTGACGTCACCCCCAATCCGTTTGCCTGCGACTGGCGCCCTCTGCGGCGACAGGCCGATAATTTTCTATTGAGTTTTCATGTCCTTTACTGACCTCGGCCTCGCCGATGGAATTGTGCGCGCCGTTACCGAACACGGTTACACCATCCCTACCCCGATTCAAGCGCAGGCGATTCCTGCCGTGCTCGCTGGCGGCGACTTGCTGGCCGGCGCACAAACCGGCACCGGCAAAACTGCCGGTTTTACCTTGCCTATCTTGCATCGCCTTGCCACCAGTGGCGTACCGCATGCTTCAACAAGCGGCGCACGCCCAATCCGCGCATTGGTCTTGACCCCAACGCGTGAACTCGCCGCACAGGTTGAAGAAAGCGTGCGCACCTACGGCAAATATCTGAACCTGAACTCCGCTGTCATTTTCGGCGGCGTCGGTATCAATCCACAAATCAAGATGCTCAAGCATGGCGTCGATATCCTGGTCGCTACGCCCGGCCGTTTGCTGGATCACATGCAACAAGGCACCGTCAATCTAAGCAAGATTGAAATTCTGGTTCTCGACGAAGCAGATCGCATGCTGGACATGGGCTTCATCAAGGACATTCGCCGCGTACTCGCGGTCTTGCCGAAGAATCGCCAGAACCTGCTGTTCTCGGCAACTTTCTCCAACGAGATCAAGACACTCGCAGAAGGCCTGTTGAATGCGCCGGCAGTCATTGAAGTCGCGCGCCGCAATTCGACCGTCGAAGTCATCGAACAAAAAATCCATCCCGTCGATCGCGACAAAAAACATCCTATGCTCGCGCATCTGATCAAGACCAATAACTGGTCGCAAGTGCTGGTCTTCACCCGCACCAAGCACGGCGCCAACAAGCTGGTTGAGCAACTGGAAAAAGACGGCATCAGCGGCATGGCGATCCACGGCAACAAGAGCCAGTCGGCACGCACACGTGCATTGAGTGAATTCAAGGATGGCAGCCTGCAGGTCCTGGTCGCAACCGACATCGCCGCCCGCGGCATCGACATCGATCAATTGCCACACGTCGTCAACTATGATTTGCCAAATGTGCCGGAAGATTATGTGCATCGCATCGGCCGTACCGGTCGCGCAGGTGCAACCGGCGAAGCGGTATCACTGGTATGCGTCGATGAACTGGATATGCTGAAAGACATCGAAAAACTGATCAAACGCAAATTGCTGTCGGAAGTGATTCCCGGCTTTGAACCGGATCTGAATGCCAAACCGCAACCTATCCAGCGTCGCAGCAATGACGCAGCGGGCCGCAGGCCGCAACAAGGACGAGGCAATGCACCTGCCAAATCCGCCAAGGCGCCGGGTGCCAAACCTAGCGGTCCGAATGGTCAGGCACGCAGCTTCGGCGGCAACGCCAATGCACGTCCGGCCACACCGCATCGCTCAGGCGGCCGAGGCCGATAAACTGCATGCAGTGGCTGCGTCACCATGACGCAGCCACTGCGATATTGTCGCGCAAGGTTTTACATCGCAGCACCCAACAAAATCGATCTCGTCGAATACAATGGCATCTTTGTTTTTGCCTGGCATATTTCAAGCTGTACCAGTTGAAATACCAAGGCAAAATCGCTGAAAGAAACTTTGGAATCCACTATGTCGTCGGTAAGTACAAAAGCCAGCCCTGCCTCAGCGAACGAAAAGCACACACCCATGATGCAGCAGTATCTGCGCATCAAGGCTGAGCACCCGGAGACGCTACTGTTTTACCGGATGGGCGATTTCTACGAAGTGTTTTTCGAGGATGCGGAAAAAGCGTCACGCCTGCTCGGCATCACACTGACGCAGCGCGGTGCCTCTAACGGCAATCCGATCAAGATGGCCGGCGTGCCTTTTCACGCCGTCGATCAATACCTTTCCAAACTGGTCAAGCTGGGTGAATCGATTGCGATTTGCGAACAGATAGGCGATCCCGCCACCAGCAAGGGGCCGGTGGAACGCAAGGTATTGCGCGTGATTACACCGGGCACACTAAGCGATTCGGATTTGCTCCCGGAAAAATCCGAACAACCGCTGCTCGCGCTGTACAGCACGACACAGCGCAAGACGGTAACGATAGGCCTGGCATGGCTATCGATGGCCAGCGGTGCGTTGAAGCTGATGGAATTTGCCACCGACACCCAGAATGCCGCTACGCGCCTCAAGCATGAACTGGAACGCATAGCGCCGGCCGAGGTGCTATTGCCGGGCAGCATAGACGGCCCGGATTCCGATTACCCACTGGCAAAAAACACCACCGTACCGGACTGGCATTTCGATATTGCACACGGCAGCACGGCCTTGCATGAACAACTCAAGGTCTCTACCCTCACCGGCTTCGGTGCCGAGCATCTGAGTGCGGCCATCGGCGCTGCCGGCGCCTTGCTGCGTTATGCGCAGGCAACGCAAGGCAAAGGCCTGCAGCATGTCCGCACACTCACAGTGGAAACCGAAAACGAATTCATCGGTCTCGATGCCGCTACCCGCCGCAATCTGGAGTTGACCGAAACCATACGTGGCCAGGATAACAATTCCGCTACGCTGTTTTCGCTGCTGGATCACTGCCGCACGGCGATGGGTTCGCGCCTGCTGCGGCACTGGCTGCATCATGCGCGGCGCGATCAGGCAGTAGCCCGTGCGCGCCATGCGGCGATCAACGCCCTGATGCGCACCGATGCCTGCACCGGCCTTTCCTCCACGCTGGCGTCGGTACCGGATGTGGAACGCATTGCCACACGTATCGCGCTGCAATCGGCACGTCCACGCGATCTGGCCGGCATGCGCGGCGGCTTGCAGCAACTGCCTTCGCTGCGCGCCTATGTTTCGATGTGCAACCAGGATGCCGATGCGCCACTGCTGAAAACCATACACGATGCGCTCGCCACGCCAAGTGAATGCCTGGATCTGGTGGAGCGCGCGATTGCGCTGGAACCGGCAGCCATGGTGCGCGACGGCGGCGTGATTGCGCGCGGCTTCGATGCAGAACTGGATGAGTTGCGCGGACTGTCGGAAAACGCCGGGCAATTCCTGGTCGATCTGGAAACGCGCGAACGCGCACGCACCGGCATCAACAATCTGCGCGTCGAATACAACAAGGTGCATGGCTTTTACATCGAAGTCACACACGGCCAGACCGACAAGGTGCCGGATGACTATCGCCGTCGCCAGACACTGAAAAATGCCGAACGCTACATCACGCCGGAATTGAAAGCCTTTGAAGACAAGGCCCTGTCGGCGCAGGAGCGCGCACTGGCGCGGGAAAAATATCTGTACGATCAGGTGCTGCAACAGATGGCGCAGCATATCGGCACACTGCAAAATATTGCACATGCGCTGGCACAACTCGATACGCTGGTCGCACTCGCCGAACACGCATTGCGACACAACTGGTGCGCACCGCAATTGATTGCCGAACCGACGATTGCAATAGAACAGGGCCGTCATCCGGTTGTCGAGAATCATATCGAACGCTTTATCGCCAACGATTGCGTGCTCAACAATGAATCCCGCCTGCTATTGATCACCGGCCCCAATATGGGTGGTAAATCGACCTATATGCGACAGGTTGCACTCATTACCCTGCTGGCTTATGTCGGCAGTTTTGTGCCGGCCGCCAGCGCCACCATAGGCCCGATCGATCGCATCTTCACACGCATAGGTGCAGCCGACGATCTGGCCGGTGGCCGCTCGACCTTCATGGTCGAGATGACGGAATCGGCGGCCATCCTCAACGGCGCAACGGAAAACTCACTGGTGTTAATGGATGAAGTCGGGCGCGGCACTTCCACCTTTGACGGCCTGGCACTGGCCTGGGCCATCGCCAGGCATTTGATCGATACCACCAGAAGCTTTACCCTGTTCGCCACCCATTATTTTGAACTGACGCAGTTGCCTGAGGTCCATCCTTCTGCCGCCAACGTGCATTTGTCAGCAGTGGAACACAAGGACAGCATCGTGTTTCTGCACGCCGTACAAGCCGGACCTGCATCGCAAAGTTATGGCCTGCAGGTTGCGCAACTGGCTGGCGTACCGCAAGCAGTGATCCGGGCGGCACGCAAACATCTGGCGACGCTGGAAGCGAATTCGATGCAGGCCACGCCGCAATTCGACCTATTTGCCGATCCCGATCACACGGCGACAATCGAGCTGGACGACGCGATAGCGCAGCCATCCGCACTGGACGAAGCACTGGCAGACATCAACCCGGATATGCTATCGCCGCGCGACGCGCTGGATGCACTTTACCGACTCAAGGAGCTGAGCAATCAGCACAGGGAAAAATGAGAGGATTCGTTTTCCGTTGCGTCACATGCATGGTGTTGCTGCAAGCAACATTAGCGTATGGCACGCCGGCAAGTCCATTCAGTTTCGGTGTCATTGCAAAACAACTGAAGGCGACGACCGGCGAAGCCACGGTACGCAATGCGATTGCCGAAAGCGATGCCGACAATCTGGCATTCGTCGTCGCCAGCGGCGTCAAGGCAGTTGATGAACCATGTACCGATACCGTATACAAAAATCGCCGCGCCTTGCTGGATAGCGCAAAGAACGGCTTGATCGTATCCGTCACCGCCAGCGACTGGGCGCAATGCGTCAATGTAAAAAATCGTTCCATTGCAAGCGAACGCATGAACCGCTTGCGCGACCTGTTTTTCACCGATGAATTTTCACTGGGCGACAGTAAAATTCCGCTGATTCGTCAATCGACGATGCCACAATTTCGCATGTATGGCGAGAATATGCGCTGGCGCATCAATGACGTGATGTTTGCGACCATTAATCTTCCATCCAACAACAATAATTATTTGAATGCGGCTGGCCGCAACAGTGAATTTGAAGATCGGCAGATTGCCAACACGGATTGGCTGAAACGGCTTTTCCTGACAGCGAAAATCGGCAAACTGGATGGCATCGTACTGTTCTGCGATGGCAATCCTTTTGTACCGGCAGAACACTCATCGTTTTTCTCGTCCGGTAACAAACGTGAGGGATATGCCAATATCCGGCGTCAAATCATGACGTTTGCCGCAAAATTTCAAGGCCGGATTCTGATTGTTCACAGCGATCAGGATGCGCACCAGATCTCGGCTCCCAGAAACATCGACTGGCACGGCAATATAGGCACCTTCCGCGCCGACACACCATGGCGCAAAATCTCGGTCGACGCTGCATTGCCGCAATTATTCAGCGCGACGAATCCTGCGTTGTCGGCACAGACTGCTCATCGATAGGAATAACAAGAAATTCGCATCTTCTTGCTGATAGCAGAAAATAAAAAAGGATGCGTTGAACGCATCCTTTTTTATTTGTAGTCGCTATGCCTGCACAGCAAACAAGTTATCAGTGTATCGGATGCGTACGGAAGTGATCGCCCTCTTCACCTTCATCATCGTCAGCTCCATGATGATGGCCATGCGCACCGTGCACGTGTTCATGTGCGATTTCTTCTTCAGTCGCTGCACGTACATCGGTTACTTTCAATGTAAAGCGCAACGCCATGCCGGCCAGCGGGTGATTGCCATCCAGCACCACTTTATCGTCGGCGATATCGGTGACGGTGAAAATCAGCGGCTGCTCATCTTCATCTTCTGTTTCCGGCGAGCCTTCAAACTGCATGCCTACTTCCAAGGGTGTCGGCAGACGGCCGCGTGGCTCGACCTTGACCAGATCAGGATCGTAATCGCCGAAGGCATCATGCGGCTCGACCTGGATGGTGTCTTCAAAACCGACTTCCTTGCCGTCCAGCGCTTCTTCAATCTTTGGCAGCGTGTTTTCATAGCCGCCATGCAGGTAGACCATAGGGTCACGGCTGTCTTCAATCAAATCGCCTTGCGCGTCCGACAATTTGTAATCCACGGTCACGACCGTATTTTTGGCAATCTTCATGATGATCCTTTCATTTTATGTAGCCGCCATTATACCCGCCGGAATATTCCATGAACACGCTGCATCTACTCTGTACGGGCTAGTGGGCAATATATAATGACGCCATGAAAAAACTGACTCTTTTAGGCGGCATCACCGCCGCAGAATTTTTGCGCGATTACTGGCACAAGAAACCTTTGCTGATCCGCCAGGCCATTCCCGCCTTTCAAGCCTTGCTGTCACGCGAAGAACTGTTTGATCTGGTCAAGAGCGATGAGGTGGAATCGCGCCTGATTACACAGCATAAAAATCAATGGAAGATGGACAGCGGCCCTTTTGAGCAGGTTCCGCCACTCAAACAGAAAAACTGGACCTTGCTGGTGCAAGGCGTCAATCTGCACGACGATGCGGTAGATGCATTGATGCGACAGTTTGATTTTGTACCGGATGCACGTCTCGACGATCTGATGATCAGCTATGCGACCGAAACCGGCGGCGTCGGCGCACACTTCGATTCCTACGACGTCTTTCTGCTGCAGGCGCACGGTCACAGACGTTGGCGCATCAGCGCACAAACCGACCTGACATTGATCGATGGAATGCCGTTGAAGATACTGAAGAATTTTCAAGCCGAGCAGGAATTCATCCTCGCGCCCGGCGACATGCTGTACCTGCCGCCGCAATACGCGCACGAAGGCGTCGCCATGGATGAATGCATGACCTATTCGATAGGCTTCCGTGCGCCGTCCTATCAGGAGTTGGGCGAAGCATTCCTGGAATCGATGATCGATTCGATCGATTTGCCTGGACGTTATGCCGATCCCGATTTGAAAGTGTCCAGACAGCGAGCGGAAATCAGCCGTGCAATGCTGACACGCGTGACTTCTGAATTGAACAAAATGCGTTTCACGCCAGAAGATATCGCACTCTTTCTGGGTGAGCACTTATCCGAACCCAAGCCGCACATCTATTTCGATGCGCCTGAACCGAAATTGACAGCGGCTCGCTTTGCACAAAAAGCCAAGAAGAATGGCGTCAGACTTTCACGCAAAACGCAAATGCTGCATTGCGACAATTACATCTTCATCAACGGTACTTCATTCGAGGTGGGCGCAGAAGATTTAGCCATCCTGCAGATTTTGGCCAATGAACGTGCCTTGTCCGCTGCGCTGCTTGCAACAGCATCACCGGATGTGATCGAGGCCTTGCACACCTGGCATCAGGATGGCTGGCTCACTTTACAATAACGGCAAAAGAGCGAAATTGACGGAAGTATTCAGTGCCACATCATGCGTGCATGCGTTTTAGGTATTTCCATAAAACATCATTCAAACCTTATACTTACCAAAATGTAAAACTGTTGTGCCACAAGCAAAAAGAAGCGCTATAATTATCGGTTAGGAAGGTTTCGTTTCATCGCACCGCAGCATTATGGTTCGAAATACGTACGAAGCACCCTATAGAGCGATAATTACCGGTAATTATTCATCGCAAATTAATATCAACCCTGACTATTATTGAAAGATAATCATGACAAAATCCTTGCTGATCGCATCCCTGTTGGCTATCGCTTTGACCGCTTGCAGCAAAAAAGAAGAAGCTCCAGCAGCACCAGCAGCTGAAGTTGCAGCTCCAGCAGCACCAGCAGCTGAAGCTCCAGCAGC
>NZ_JBEBPO010000060.1:0-15142 GCF_040395855.1 Herminiimonas fonticola
GGATTGGATACGATCAGATCGAATTGCCGCTCGCCCAATGCCGAGAACCAGTCGCTGCGCAAACACTCCACGCTGGCATTGTGCCGGCTCGCATTGGCGGATGCCACTGCCAGTGCTGCTTCGCTGACATCGAGCGCGGTGACAATCGCATCAGGTCGCGTATGCGCAATGGCAATCGCGATGGCACCCGAGCCGGTGCCCATATCCAGCACGCGGCCCTGTGGCGGCAAGCGTTGCAGGGCCAGCTCGACCAGCAGTTCGGTATCCGGCCGCGGAATCAGTACGGCCGGGTTGACGTGAAACGACAAGCCGTAGAATTCGCGTTCGCCGAGCAGATAGGCTATCGGTTCGCCGGCCATGCGGCGCGCAAACAGCGTTGCAAATTGCTGCGCTTCGGCGGCATTCAGCACGCGTTCGGCGTTGGTAATCAGCTGCACGCGCGATAACTGCGTGACGTAGCCGATCAGCATGCGCGCTTCGAGTTGTTCTACCGGCGCGCGTCGCATGATGGCTGCAATCGTGTCGCCGGCAAGGATGGGCGTCATAGGTGTAATGACTGTGCAAGGAATCGCATCAAGACTTTTTCCGGAACGCCGTATGCAGCAGGAAGAGTGCGATGACGACAAACCAGACCAGCGCCCATTGCGGTATCGACAAACCCATGATGGGCGCATACGCAGTCGAGCACAAACCGTCAGCCTGGAACAGGAAGGGCAACAGTTTCGCAGTCGGAATCGTATTCAGCGAAGTTTCCAGCGGATCGATGCCACAGGAGACGGTCGGATGGGCCTTGATGTAGATATGCCAGCCGGCGACGCCGGCGCCTGCCAGTGAGGTCAGCGCAGCGAGTGCCGCGCCGATTCTGGCGGTGGCTTCGGTGCGGAAGGCGGTGAGCAGGCAAATCAATGCGATAGCGGCGAAGGCATAACGCTGGATCACGCATAGCGGGCAAGGCAGCATGTTTTCCACATGCTGAAGATAGAGTGCGACTGCCAGCAGCAGCAAGGACACAAAGGCGACTGCGAACAAAACGGGTCTGGAATTTTTCATCGTACTATCCTGGAAAACAATGCACGGTATGAGTGGAAGTCATGGAAATAGTTGCATCAGGCGGCGTCGCCCAGTGCTGCCAGCAAATCGGCCTGGTGTTCCGCCGCCAGCGCATTGGTCAGCTCGGTCAGATCGCCATCCATGATGAAGTCGAGCTTGTACAAAGTCAGGTTGATGCGGTGATCGGTCATGCGGCCTTGCGGGAAATTATACGTGCGTATGCGTTCGCTGCGATCGCCCGAGCCGATCAGCGATTTGCGCGTCGCGGCTTCCTTCGATTGCTGTTCGCGCAATTGCACATCCTTGATGCGTGCTGCCAGCACCTTCAATGCCGATGCCTTGTTCTTGTGCTGGCTGCGATCGTCCTGGCATTCGACCACGATGCCGGTCGGGATGTGCGTGATGCGCACGGCCGAATCGGTCTTGTTGATGTGCTGGCCGCCGGCACCGGAGGCGCGATAGGTATCGATGCGCAAATCGGCCGGGTTGATGTTGACGTCTTCCACTTCGTCCGCTTCCGGCATCACGGCCACGGTGCAGGCTGATGTGTGGATACGGCCTTGCGTTTCCGTTGCCGGTACGCGCTGCACGCGGTGGCCGCCGGATTCGAATTTCAGTTTTGAATACGCGCCGTTGCCGACGACGCGCACGATGACTTCCTTGTAGCCGCCGACTTCCGATGCGGATTCCGACACCATTTCTATCTGCCAGCGATTGCGTTCGGCAAAGCGCGTGTACATGCGCAGCAGATCGCCGGCAAACAAGGCCGACTCATCGCCGCCGGTGCCGGCGCGGATTTCCAGGAAAATATTCCGTTCGTCGTTCGGATCTTTCGGCAGCAGCATTTTTTGCAGATCGATTTCAAGCTGTTCCATGCGTGCCTTGGCAGCAGCCATTTCTTCCTGTGCAAATTCCTTCATGTCCGGATCGGACAACATGTCCTGCGCATCCTTGATGTCGTTGTCGGCCTGCGTGTAATTGCCGTACAGCGCGACCAGCGGGCCGAGTTCGGCATGCTCGCGCGTCATCTTGCGATAGTTGTCCATATTGGACGTGGCGTCTTCCTGCATCAGCAGCACATTCAGTTCGGCCAGCCGTTCGGTCAATTGATCGAGCTTGGCGAGCATGGAAGGTTTCATCATGATTTTTCAGTCTGGTATGCGAGGGTAGTTCGGGCAGTGTGCGCGTGCGGTGTAAAACAGGCGGCAAACAATGATGTTGAAATGAGTCTGCAACAGCGTGCAGAGCAGCGAAGCAGCGTCGCTAGCGTTTGGTGCGGAATAGTTGCGGCAGCAGGGCAGCGAGGCGTGCGCGTTCGTCACCCTGTGCATTGTTCAGGGCCTGTTGCGGGCCATGCAGGAATTTTGCGGTCAAGCCTTTCGACAAGGCTTCCAGTACGGCGTCTATGTCTTCGCCTTTGGCCAGCAGTTTGCGCGCACGTTCCAGTTCTATCATGCGCATCGATTCGCTGGATTCGTGCAAGTCCTGGATGACCGGCACCACGGCGCGCGCGTCGATCCAGTGCATGAACGATTGCACGCGCGTTTCGATGATTGCCTCGGCCTGTGCGACTGCTGCCTGGCGGTTTTCCACGCCGCTCTGCACGAAACTGCCGAGGTCGTCGACGGTGTACAGGAAGACGTCATCCAGCCGGCCGATTTCGGCTTCGATATCGCGCGGTACGGCCAGATCGACCATGAACATCGGTTTGTGGCGGCGCGCCTTGATGGCGCGCTCGACCATGCCGAGTCCGATGATGGGCAGCGATGAAGCAGTGGATGAAATGACGATGTCGTAGCTGGCCAGCTGGTCCGGCAAATCGGCCAGGCGTATGGAGCGACCGTTGAAGCGATGCGCCAGCATTTCGCCGCGCTCCAGTGTGCGGTTGGCGATGGTCAGCGATTTCGGATTTTGTGCTGCGAAGTGCGTCGCGCATAACTCGATCATTTCACCGGCGCCGATGAACAGTACGTTTTGTTCCGCGATCGTATCGAAGATGCGTTGCGACAAACGTACGGAAGCGGCGGCCATCGACACGCTGTGCGCACCGATTTCCGTATTGCTGCGTACTTCCTTGGCGACGGCAAACGTGCGCTGGAACATTTGATGCAGGTAGGTGCCGAGTCCGCCTGCCGCTTCAGCCTGTCGTACCGCATCTTTCATCTGTCCCAGAATTTGCGGCTCTCCCAGCACCATCGAATCGAGGCCGGAGGCGACGCGGAATGCATGGCGGACTGCATTGTCTTGCGGCAGTGCGTACAGATAGGGGCGCAATTCCGCATATGGCAGCTTGTGATAATCAGCGAGGAAATGTGCGGTGAGATCGATCGCTTCGTTGACGCCGCCCGGCTGGTGGCTGGCGGCGTACAGTTCGGTGCGATTGCAGGTCGAGAGTATCGCGGCTTCGTCGGAATACGCCTTGCTGTCGCTGCGGCCGTACCACGCACGTGCGGACGCCACCGCCTGACCGAGCTGGTCAGCGGGAAAGGCTACCTTTTCGCGCAGGGAGACCGGCGCGGTAGTGTGGTTGAGGCCGACGGCGAGCAGTTGCATTTGTGGCACGAATATCCGTAGTGGGCTCTGCGTATTATAGCCTGTTGCACTATGGCACAAGGGCATTGCCGTACGACAGCATTACGGCATTGAATCGACGATGTCGAGCGGCAGGGTCAGCGTAAAGGTCGTGCCCTTGCCCGTCGTACTGCTAAAACTGATCTCGCCCTGATGACGTTCGATGACGGTCTTCACAAATACCAGCCCCAGTCCGACGCCATCATGGCGCGGCTGGTTGGGTAAATCAACGCGCTGGAAGCGCTGGAACAGCTTGCTCTGGTTGGCTTCGGCAATGCCGTAACCATGATCGCGAATATTGCACACGACATAGGTCTGATCGCCCAGCTTCAGCGCCCGGGCCGAGCACTGAATGTTGGTGTGATCCGGGCTGTAATTGATGGCATTGGAAATCAGATTGGTTAACGCACGGGTTATCAATACGCGATCCACATTGACCGGATATTCGTCTTCTGCAATGTCGACCTGAAGATCGATGTTCCGGCTTTTTGCCACCGACCACATTTCATCTGCAGCATCGAACAGCATATCCTGAAAGTCGACTTCTTCCAGTCGGTATTCCTGCGATTCCGCGCGTGCCAGTTGCACAAAATTGTCCGCCAGTCCGAGTGTCTTGCGGCAGGCTTTTTCGATGCGTGCAAAGAGTTCCTGCTGTGGCAAGGCTGAGGAACGTTCCTGCTGCAATTCCAGCAAGGCCAGAATGGAGGCTTGCGGTGCGCGCATATCGTGCGACAGGAAGCGCAAGGTTTCGTCACGGCTGCGCTCGGCGGCGCGTATCGTCGAAATATCCAGAATGCTGATGATCCAGCCAGTCAGCAGGTTATCGGCCGAATAGCAGGGAGCACTTTTGACCAGCAGGTCGCGCCCTTTGTGATCCCGTACGGAGATGCCGTTGCTTAGCGCTGCAGCGCGTTCGAGATCAAGCAGTTGCGGCCAGTCGAAAGACAGATTGGCAGCTTGATCGACCGGTTGCGGCGTCTTCAGTTGCTGCAGCAGCTCGATGACGGACAGACCGCACACTTCGTCGTAGCCCATGCTCCAGTAATAGTTGTTTGCATGCTTGTTGGCGAGCAGGATGCGGCCATCGATGGTCGTGACCAGCGTTGCATCGGGCAGATTGTCCAGATTGTTGGAAACGAACTGGCGCAGATCGCGTACGCGCCGCGCTGCATTTTCCATGGCTGAAATGCGCTGTTCCAGGACATCGGTCATTTCCTTGCCGTGCACCGCAGGCTGCTGCTCCGGCAGCAAATGCGGTTCCTTGTTGAGGCGGTCGAATTCCTGCCCCAGATAGGCGATGGCGACTTCCAGCCGGCGCCAGCTCCATAGCGGATACGAGATGGTGACGGCGATGAGAGCGATTGATGGCGGCAGCCATATGCCCATGTAACACAAGCCGATATAGCTGCTTGCAACGATGATCAACAGCCATGCGAGTGCGGCAAACAGGGCGCGGCGCGGCGATAGCAGTAGATAGCCCAGCATGGCCATGAACACCGGCACCAGGGTAAACAGCATGGATTCCCATGCGTTTGCGAGACGTATGCGCTCGCCGTTCAGCAGGCTACTCAGTATCTGGGCGTGAATTTCAACGCCAGGCATCGCTCCCGTAGCTCCTGAAACAGGCGTTGGATAAGAATCCGACATGCCCAGTGCAGTGGCGCCCACCAGCACGTATTTGTCGGTGAAGAATTCATCCGGAACTTCGCCACGCAAGACCGACACATAAGGTACTGACCGCACATGGCCGGTGCTGCCGGTAAACGGAATGTGCATTTGATCGGCGCGCTGCCAATTGTCGATGCCGGCAGGTGTTGGCGTTTCCTTGTACGGAACCGGTGTGCGGGCGGCTTGTGTCGGGTTGCCTGTCGCGAGTAATGCAGCGGAAAACTGCGGCCACCATACGCCATGCTGCCCTTCGTACAAAAAGACGCTGCGTACGACACCATCGCTGTCATGCGCCAGATTGATGTGGCCGAGTGCATGCGCTGCGCGCGCCAGCTCAGGTGTCGGCAGGCTCACAGTCAGACCACGGCCGGCATTGGTCATCGTGACCGGCAAAACAGTACGGCCGCTTTGCTGCAATGCCGCAGCCAGTTGCTGGTCGCCGGAGGAAATGGCGCCTGGCTGATGTGGCTCGGCTTCGGACATGATGACATCGAAGCCGATGGCGCGCGGCTTGGCCTGATTCAGTCGCTGAATCAGTTTTGCGTGTGTTGTGCGTGACCAGGAAGGCCAGCGGCCGAGTTCGGACAGGCTGTAATCGTCGATGGCGACGATGATGATGTCTTCGTTTGCCGCTGCGTTTTTAGTGGATAAAAACAGATCGTAGCGCGCCTGATCCAGTCGCCCGAGGCCGTTTTGCCAGCCGAGAATACCGGTGATCGTCAGCAGGATGATGGATAGCACCAGCCATTCGCGTAGTGCAAGACGTCGCCCAAACGGGGAGAGCCAGCGGTTTTTCATCAAGTGCTTGAGCTGTTTATCGGGTAGCGCTGCGTGAGACTTCTTTCGGATGGAGCGGATGCCCATCGTTGATGATCCACTGATCCGTCACGATCAATGTCTGCACGAAAGAAAAGGGATTGGTGCTGCCATCTGCGTTGATGCTTTGCACGCGGGCAAAGTAAGTACCGAACGATGGACGGGGCAGGCGGATTTCATTGCCGGCGACGCTATTGGTAAACAACAGCCAGCTGAATTCGGAATCGCGTGCAACCTGTACATTGTATTTTTGGTCGGCAGATCCGGGCCAACGCAGTACCAGTTCCTTGGGGCCGCCATTGATGACTGACGGTGCTGCCTGGACCGGTGCTGCTTCATTACGATTGCGGATGTTGACGGCAACGGTGCGCGGTATGCCTTCCAGGCCGGATTTGTCTATGGCGGCAACGCGTATGAAATATTCGCCTTCCTGAATATTGTTGATCACGACCTCGCTGCCGTTACTGCTGCCTTCTGCGAGCATGTGCAGCATGTCGGCATCCTGCGCAATTTGCACGTGATAAGCACGTGCGTCGGCGAGCGGCGCGATGACGAATTTTGCCGCACCTCCCTGTCTGTAAGGTGTGCTGGAGAATTGCGGTGGCGGCAGCAAATCGATGGCCGGCCCGATGGTTTCACGGGTGATCAGATTGCCTTTGGCGGCAGGCAGCGCCAGCGCTTCCGGTGTGCGTAGCGAGCCGACGGCAACTTGCCCGTCCAGCACTTCGGTCGTGACTTTCTGGTTGTTCAGGCTGACGCGGAAACGCGTGCCGCGTACGCCTGCTACCGACAGCGGCGTATGCACTTCAAAGAGCCCTTTATTGATATTCAGTGGCGACACACGCGAGACGATGCGCCCGCGCAAGAGTTTGAGTTCGGTGCGCGGACTGCCGGTGTACAGGGATTTGCGTAATTTTGCCACCAGCACGCTGCTGTTGGATGGCAGGGAAATGCGTGATTCATCAGCCAGCGACAGCGTCAGAAAGCTGTTGAGGCCGGTGTTGATTTTCATGCCTTCGGTGATTTTGCTGCCGATATCCAGCGAAATCGGATCGCCACTTGCGGACGTGGCGGTGATTGCGCCGTTACGGGCGATCACAGTTGCTTCGCTTGCTTCATCGGCCAGCAGCTCGGCCGGAATGAAGATGGCAGTGCCAATCGGAATATTGCTGTCTTTATTGATCTGATTGACTTTGCCTAGCGTAACCCAGTTGGCATTCCTGGTTGTCAGCCTTTGCGCGATCGTCATCAGCGTGTCGCCGGCCTGCGCATAGTAGGTGATGCCGGACGACTGAACGGCAATATTGCCCGGCGTTTGTGCGGATGCAAGTGAACCGGCGATAGGCAGGCCGCTCAGTGTCAGGACTGCAATCAAAATCAATTTGTGAAGGGAAATGCGCATGTCTTCTCTCCGCGCAACCCTTGGTGCGCCTTGCTAACCTGTCATCTGCTCCAGCCGATAACCGTAGCTATATACTGGAGCTAGCCGAAAACCATGTTCTGGACGCAATTGTAACTTGCTCCGAACTCTGGATACATGCGTATCCATCGTGCGCGACGGAATTTCCACATCGCGCGCCCATACTGCTTCCAGAATGTAGGCGCGTGACAACGGGCGGCCGAGATTGCGGAAAAACAGCAAGGCAAGATCGAACTCTTTTTGCGTCACTTCAATGGGTGTGCCCGACATCGTCAAACGTCCGGTACGCGCTTCAAATATGAAGTTGCCAAACTGGATCTGCTCGATCGGATTCTGGCTTGGATAGGCGCGTCGCAACAATGCCTGTACGCGTGCCAGCAATTCGCCGCGGCGTATGGGCTTGATCATGTAATCGTCGGCACCGGCTGCCAGCCCCGCCACAATATCATCCTCACCCGAGCGGCTGGTCATGAACAGAACGGGCAGGTTGGGCGATAGTTTTTCGCGCGCCCAGCGCAAGACATCGGCGCCGCTCAGATCAGGCACCTGCCAATCGATAATCAGCATATCGAAACTCTCACGCCGCAACTGATTCAACAGTTCCTTGCCACTTTGGAAAGGGTGGCAGAAGTGCCCGGCGGCACTAAGTACCTGACAGACTAAATCTGTCTGGCTACGGTCATCATCGAGTACAGCAATTCGCATATTTTTGGTGCTTGAAAGCAAGTTGTATTACGACACCCTAATTTAACAAAGTATTCCGGCACTGGGACTGTAAGTGTTCCGATGTGACAATATTTCACAAATTACGGGACTGAATGTCTATGATTTATTGTTTTTTTGCATCATGTCGGTGTTTCACCTACTTGGTACGCCGATTAAATTTACTCTCATAAATTGAGTAGTTCAACGAAATGCAGAGTGTGGGCTTCATTTCCTGTGTCTGAATGATCTTGAGTAGAACTGTGAATTCAAGGTTTTGTCTGTTGCGATGCGGATTGAAAAGACATTGATTGTTTTGCGCAATTTTCTATATTGAAATAGCAACAACCGAGAAAGCTGGAACTGACCGGAGGCAATCATGAAAATACATCTATTTGATTCCTGGCATCTCCCACATATCGCACACTCCAAGGCTGAATTAAGGGAGGCTGAATTTGATATTCTGGCCCTGCTGGCGTTTTCTATCGGCGTCCCGCTTGTTATTCTGGGAGGCATGAGTCTGTTGCAAATGCTGTTTGGCTGGACTTTATTGTGAATGCAGGGCGCCGGATAAGTGGTTAAGCCTTGATGCGGGAGAGTGGGTACTTTCGCGTATTCATTTCAGGGCATAAAAAAATGGCAAGGCACATAAAGTGTCTTGCCATTTTCTATTTCAGGTTCAGTGTGAACCGTCAGCTTGTCTATTTTTTGGATAGGCAGGTTTTCATGAATTTCTTGCGTTCTTCACCCTTCATTGCGCTGGCATCTGCGTTACAGGCTTTCATCTTGTCGCGTTGCGCCTGTTGTGCCGGGCTTACTTTTGGATCGCCGCTGAGACATTCTTTCATGAACGCTTTGCGTTCATCGCCTTTTTTACCTGTCGCTTCCTTATTGCAGGTTGTCATCTTGGTTTGCTGCGCTGATTTTGCCGGTGCGGGGGCAGCAGCAGGATCTGCGGCAAACGCACATGCGGCAAACGTTGTGGAAACGAGAAACGCTAGAAGCTTATTCATTGGAACCTCTCAAGTATGGGTAATCGGAAAACACTTTTTTAAAGTATTGAGATGACTACTACCGTGCTGCCTTAACTACAACAACCAGAGACGCCATTTGGTTGACACGTGTTGTTCCAACCTTGTTGATAGAAGCGGACAAGCTTCTATCGCAATCCAGCTAGGCAAGGAATTTGCCTTTCAGCATGCTTAATCCTTGTTCCAACAGATCGCCTTGAGGAACTTGCCCGTTCGGCGTAAGCTTGTCAATAATTTGCGGCAAAAGCTGGGCAAGACCGGCTGACGCATGCTCAGGTTCCACACCTGCCTGCTGTGCAATTTGCTGGATGTTGTCTTCGCCCAAGGCATTCTTGATCTGATCGCCCGAGACAGCCTGATTTTCACCCGTGCCTATCCACGACGCGACTTGGTCCCCCAAGCCGCTCCCCTGCAATTGCTGCAATAGCGCTGGAAGACCGCCGGCGCCATTAATCAGAGCCATTACACCACCCATTAAATCGCCTTGTGCGACTGAATCCTGTTTTTGCGCGCCCAGCGAACCCATTACCTGTCCTGCTAATTGATCGAGTAATCCCATCACACCCTCCGAAAATAGCAAACAATGCGTGTCGTATCGGCACGATGTGGGCAGCGAGCCTGCGACCCACTTCGGCCATACTAAGTCAAAAAGATATCTTGTTGATTAATTTTTCTGCTTGCCGATTTGAGCCGAATCAGGGTTTTGGGAGGCGGGTGCCGGATTGCAATTGGTGCGGGCAAAAATAAATTTCCAGACTGGATGCCAAGCGCAAATGCTGCGTGGTCTAACTTTTTTGGGGGGAATGGTAGAAAGCAAAAAGCCCACCGGTAAGGGTGGGCTAAGTGCTTGATTTCTTTGGTGGCCCGGGGCGGAATCGAACCACCGACACAAGGATTTTCAATCCTCTGCTCTACCGACTGAGCTACCAGGCCAAGGCGCGCAAGTATAGCAAACCTATCGGAATATGCAAGGCCTTCATGCAAAATTTATCGATAAGCTGCCGCTATAATGACGTCACTCGAACAGTTTTTCCTTTTTTCACGGATAGGCTTTATGCATATACAAAGCGACATTTGCATTATTGGCGATGGCGCCATCGGCAAAGTGGCTGCGCTGGGATTTGCGCAAGCGGGTTTGAAAGTATCGCTGCTGAGCCCGTCGCGCGTCGGTGCGCCCGTGGCGATTTCTGCTGCGGCCGCTGAAGCCTGGGATGCGCGCGTCTATGCGGTGAATCATGTCGCGCATGATTTATTGTCTGGCGTGAAAGTGTGGGAGGCGCTGGACGCATCCCGCGTGACAGCGGTTGATGCCATGGTGGTCAAGGGCGATGCCGCCAGCATGCTGGCCTTCGATGCTTACGGTGCGCGTGTGGGTGCGCTGGCCTGGATAGTCGAAGATCGCAATTTGAATCAGGCGCTTGATGCGGCATTGAAGTTCGCATCGAATGTACGCATGGTCAATGGCCGGGCACTCAGCCTGCAGACAAATGAAACCGCCGCCAGCGTGCAACTGGATAATGGCGATACGCTCAGCGCTGAATTGCTGGTCGGCGCCGATGGCGGTCAATCATGGGTACGTACCCAATGCGAGATCGATTTTGATTATCGGCCTTACGGCCAGCGTGCCATTGTCAGTAATTTTTCATGCGAAAAGCCGCATCACGGTGTGGCGCATCAATGGTTCTCTCCGGCTGAGGGCATCATTGCGCTGCTGCCCTTGCCCGGCAATCAGGTTTCGCTGGTGTGGTCTGCGCCCGATGCGCTGGCCGATATCCTGCTGCAGGAATCGTTGACGCAACTGGCTGCACGCCTGAGCATATTGGCGGCCGAACAACTCGGCAGCCTGTCGCCCCTGCAACCGGAAATAGTAAAGTCTTTCCCTCTTGCGCTGATCCGTCCTCATGCAATTACTGCACGGCGCGTGGCCCTGATAGGCGATGCCGCACATGTCGTGCATCCGCTCGCCGGCCACGGAATGAATCTGGGCTTTGCCGATGTTGCCGGTTTGATCAAGACGGTGAGCGAGCGCGGAGCGGACCGCGATTGCGGCGATGCGCGCGTGTTGTCGCGGTACGCACGTTCACGCAAGGAAGATATACTGCTGATGCAATTGGCAACCGATGGTTTGGCGCGTTTGTTCGGTACGGAGTTCGAGCCGTTGCGGATTGCGCGCAATCTCGGGTTGAACTTGGTGAACCGTTTGCCTGTCCTAAAAAGGCGCCTGATTGGTCATGCTCTGGGCAAGCCTTAATCTGCTGATCTCGACAAGGTTTTTTGATGTCCGCGCGACAACCTCTGCTGAAAAATTTAAATGGAAAGTAATATGAACATATTCAAGGCTGCAATCGCAGTAGTGCTGGGTTTGAGTTTTGCTACTGCATTTGCAGAAACTGCACAGGAAGCGGCAGTAAGAAAAGCGATTGAACCGCGTTTGGGCGATGATGCCAAAGTGGTATCGGTAACCAAAACGCCGTATTCGGGTTTGTTTGAAGTGCAGGTAAATGGCGACATCATTTATACCGACGCGAAAGCGCAGTATTTATTCGTCGGCCGTGTGGTCGATACCAAAACGTATCAGGATTACACCAAGGCGCGGCTGGATGAACTCAACAAGGTTGCATTCAGCGACTTGCCGCTGGAAGCCGCGATGAAACAGGTCAAGGGTAATGGCAAACGTGTGATCGCCGTGTTTGAAGATCCGAATTGCGGTTATTGCAAACAGTTCCGCAAGACGCTGGAAGGAATCAACGACATTACTGTCTATACCTTCATGTACAACATCCTGTCGCCGGACTCGATTACAAAATCGCGCAATGTCTGGTGTTCCGCGAACCGCAACAAAGCCTGGGACGACTGGATGCTGAACGGCAAGGCGCCTGCAGCGGCAGCAGACAACTGCGTTACGCCGCATGAAAAAGTGCTGGCGCTGGGACGCAGCATGAAAGTAACCGGCACGCCGACCATCATTTTTACCGACGGTTCGCGCGTTCCGGGCGCAATCGATGCGAAAGCGCTGGAAGCAAAACTGCTTTCTCTCAAATAAATATATACGTATCCTTGAAAAACGGTCACGCAAGCGTGGCCGTTTTTATTTGCAGATACCGATCGTATTCCGATGCATTTCTGCGTCCGCGTCCGGATGCCGTTAAACTAGCGCCATCGCACTTCCCAACGGCACCAAATGAAAAACGCAATTCACTACACCATCGTTCCCAAGGATCTCGCGGCGCATCTGTATGCGGTCACCGTGACTGTCAATCAGCCAGATCCGATTGGACAATGCTTCTCTTTGCCGGCATGGATTCCGGGCAGTTACATGATTCGCGAATTTGCCAGAAACATTGTGCAAATCAGTGCTGAATCTGACGGCAAAAAAATCGGCCTGAGCAAACTCGACAAACACACCTGGATTGCGGATGAATGCGAGGGCGTGTTGACTGTGCATTACGAAGTGTATGCGTGGGATTTGTCGGTGCGCACCGCGCATCTGGATCAAACGCATGGTTTTTTCAATGGCAGCAGCGTTTTTCTGCGCGTCGAAGATCGTGAAGACAGTGTTCATATCGTCGACATCCAGAAGCCGCAAGGCAGTGACTACGACAAATGGCGTGTTGCCACTGCCATGCGGCAGTTGAAAGCCAGGCGTTACGGTTTCGGCACGTATATCGCGTCGAACTATGATGAGTTGATCGATCATCCGGTGGAGCTTGGAACCTTCGCTTTGGCGACATTCAAGGCGCATGGCGTGCAGCATGATGTCGTGTTTACCGGTCGCGTGCCGAATCTCGATTTGCCGCGCCTGACGGCGGACCTGACAAAAATATGTGAAGCGCAAATTGCATTCTTTGAACCCAAGAATAAACGTGCACCGGTAGATCGCTACGTTTTCATGACGATGGTGGTTGGTGATGGTTACGGTGGACTCGAACATCGCGCCTCGACTGCACTGATCTGTTCGCGCGCCGATCTGCCGGTCAAGGGGCAGCCGGAAATGAGCGACGGCTATCGCACCTTTCTCGGTTTGTGCAGCCATGAATACTTCCATACATGGAACGTCAAGCGCATCAAGCCGGCCGCTTTCGTGCCCTATGATCTGGCGATCGAAAATTACACGCCACTGCTGTGGTTATTTGAAGGCTTCACCAGTTACTACGACGATCTGATGCTGCTGCGTAGCGGCGTGATCGATGCATCGGCGTATCTGAAGCTGGTTGGCAAAACCATCAACAGTGTTTTGCGCGGCAGTGGCCGGCGCAAGCAAAGTGTGGCGGAATCCAGTTTCGATGCGTGGCTCAAGTATTACCGGCAGGATGAAAATGCGAGCAATGCCATCGTCAGCTATTACACCAAGGGATCACTGGTAGCGCTGGCGCTGGATTTGACGATACGTGCTGAAACCAAGGGAAAAAAATCGCTGGACGATGTGATGCAGGCCCTGTGGCAGCAATACGGCCGCGATTTCTATCAGGACGGCAAGGAAGGGCGCGGCGTGAACGAAGCCGACCTTGATGCGCTGTTCGATAGCGTTACCGGTTTGAAATTGCAGCGCGTACTGGATCGCTGGGTGCGCGGCACCGAAGACATTCCGCTGGCAAAATTGCTGACGCCATTCGGTATCGCACTGAATGACGACCGTAAAAATGGCAAGCCGGGTTTGGGCATGCGTACCGCGCGCGACGGCAATGATTGCAAAATCGCGGCGATTTATGAAACCGGCGCAGCGCACCGTGCCGGTTTGTCGGCCGGCGATGTGCTGGTGGCAATCGATGGCTTGCGTGTGAATGCGAATAATCTGGATGTGCTCTTGGGCCGCTATCGCATAGGGGATAAAATCGGTATTCACGCTTTTCGACGGGATGAGTTGCTGATGTTTACCGCGACTGTTGCTGCTCCCGATGCGCCTGCTGTGAGCCTTGCAGCCGAAGACAAGCCGGTGGCTGCAGTACGCTTGCGCCAGACATGGCTGAAGCAATCTTAGCGATCGGCCCGATCGATTGATTGCATCGCGCAATAAAAAACGCCGTTAGTGCAGCACTAACGGCGTTTTGTTTTGGCGATTGTATTCAGGCAAACAGATGGCTTAATTCCAGACCCGGATCGGGTGCGCGCATGAAAGTCTCGCCGATCAGGAAGGCATGTACGTCCGCGTCGCGCATTTTCTTCACATCGTCCGAGGTGACGATGGCGGATTCGGTAATCACCAGTTTTTCCGGCGGAATGCGTGGCAATAAATCCAGCGTGGTTTGCAGGGACGTTTCAAAGGTGCGCAGGTTGCGGTTATTCACGCCCAGCAAAGCAGATTTCAAGCGCAGGGCGGCGTTCAATTCTTCGCCGTTGTGAACTTCCACCAGCACATGCATGCCTAGCTCGTGTGCGCAGGCTTCCAGCTCGGCCATCAAGCCGTGATCCAGGCCGGCGACGATCAGCAGGATGCAATCGGCACCCCAGGAGCGCGCTTCGTAGATCTGGTAGGGATCGATCATGAAATCCTTGCGCAGGACCGGCAAGCCGCAAGCGGCACGCGCCTGTTTCAGATAATCCGGCGAGCCCTGGAAGAATTGCACATCGGTCAGCACCGACAGACAGGCTGCACCATGTTGTGCATAGCTGGCGGCGATCTGCTCAGGCTGAAAATCCGGGCGGATGATGCCTTTGGATGGCGATGCCTTTTTGATCTCGGCAATAATGCCTGCATTGCCGGCAGCAATTTTCTGCCGCAAGGTGCCTTCAAAATTGCGTATCGCCGCACGCGCATCCTTGTCTGCTTCGACTTCGCTGCGCAAACTTGCCAGGCTGCGATATTTTTTTGCAGCAGCGACTTCTTCGGCTTTGACGGCCAGGATTTTATTCAGAATGTCAGACATGATTTCAACTTCCAGTAATG
>NZ_JBEBPO010000061.1:0-14803 GCF_040395855.1 Herminiimonas fonticola
AAAATTCTTGACGCAAGGAGAACAATCGTTCTACCATCGCACGCATGGAAAATACGGTCGCCAATGAAACAAGAGACAAGCTGCTGGCTGTGACCGAGCGCCTCATCTATGCCGGCGGCATCTGCGCCACCGGTATGGACCTGATCGTCAAATCGTCGGGGGTGGCGAGAAAAACCATCTACCGCTACTTCCGTACCAAGGATGAGCTGGTTGCCGAAGCCTTGAGCAAACGCGATGAACGCTGGATGCGCTGGTTTATCGCGGCCAGCAACAAGGCAGACACAGCGGCCGGAAGATTGCTGGCTACTTTCGATGCGCTGGAAGAATGGTTTTTCACACCCGACTTTCGTGGCTGTGCATTCATCAATGCAGCAGGAGAAATCGGTGATGCGAGCACGCCTATCCGTGCAGTGGCAAAAGAACACAAGGTCAAGCTGCGTAATTTTTTGCGCGAGCTGGCAGAAGAATATGGCGCAGATGATCCGGATGAACTGGCAAGACAATTTCTCATTCTGATCGACGGCGCGATTACGGTTGCTTTGGTAATGGGTAACAGGGAAGCAGCACGCGACGCGAAAAAACTCGCAAGCAAATTATTGCGCTCCTGAACTTATTTTTTTACTCATTACCGGAGTCGAATGCAATGCAGTTCCACTCAAACAATGGAGATCTTCATGTCAGTCAGTCCTAATGTCCGTCCGCCGCTACCGCCCTTCACCCGCGAAACCGCCATCCAGAAAGTTCGTGGTGCGGAAGATGGCTGGAACAGCCGCAATGCAGAAAAAGTTTCGCTCGCTTACAGCGTCGATACCAAGTGGCGCAATCGGGTCGAATTCGTTACCAATCGCGAGGAGGCACAAGCCTTTCTCGAGCGCAAATGGAACAAGGAACTCGACTATCGCCTGATCAAGGAACTATGGGCTTTCACCGATAATCGCATTGCAGTTCGTTATGCGTATGAATGGCATGACGATGCAGGCAACTGGTTCCGTTCATACGGCAACGAGAACTGGGAATTTGGCCCGGATGGCCTGATGAAGAATCGTTATGCATGCATCAACGACATGCCCATCAAGGAATCAGAGCGCAAATTTCACTGGCCACTGGGTCGCCGTCCGGATGACCATCCAGGTTTGTCCGAACTCGGCCTGTAAATTTCTTCACCAGCAGTCTCCGCAACACTCCTGTACTGCGGATCACAACATGCTGCAGAATCGACTTTAGGGCCGGTTCTGCAGCGCCTTGCTTTCACCCTTCCTGTACCCGTTTTTGCGTGCCGCGAAACGTCTCGCGCAGAAAAGCGCATACTTCTGCATTCCCCTGAATCGCAGCATGCCGCCCGATGCCGCAATCTGCAACGCATCACCACCTCAAGAATAGAAAGCAGTCCGATGTCATCTGAATCACCCAGCCCTTCGTCCGCCGCATTCGGGACGATCGCCATCAGCAGCAGTGCACTCGCCATCATGCTGGCTGCCCTGTCCATGCTGGGTCCGTTTTCGATCGACACGTATCTGCCGGCCTTCCCCAACATTCAGGCGTCCCTCGGCGCCAGCGCGCTCGAAGTCCAGCAAACGCTGACGGCTTACCTGTTTTCCTTTGCCGTGATGATCCTGTGGCACGGGGCCTTGTCGGATGCCTTCGGCCGCCGCAATATCATTCTGGTTTCACTGGCTGTCTTTGCAGTGGCGACCCTGGGTTGCGCTGCTGCGCACAGCATTGAATATCTGTGGGCCTTCCGCATGCTGCAAGGCATCTCGGCCGGTGCCGGCGTGGTGATCGGCCGCGCCATCATCCGCGATCTGTATGCAGGAGCCGCAGCAGAAAAACTGCTGTCGCTGGTCACCATGATTTTTTCGATTGCACCGGCGATTGCGCCCATGCTCGGCGGCTGGATCGTCAAACGCATGGATTGGCGCGCAATCTTTCTGGCATTGTTTGCCTATGCAGTGCTGCTGCTTTTCTATTGCTACAAACGCTTGCCGGAATCATTGCCGCCAGAAAAACGCCATCGCTTCAATCCGCAATTTCTGTACCAAAGCTATAAACGCGTGTTTCGCTCACCGCTGTTTCATTTGAAGGCTGGCGCAGTGGCTTTCAATTTTGCCGGCATGTTTCTGTATGTTGCTGCGGCGCCGGTTTTTCTGGTCGAGCATCTTGGCCTGGGACCGGATCAGTTCGGCTGGCAATTCGTACCGACAGTGGCGGGAATTTTCTGCGGCGCATTGAGCGCCAACCGTCTCGCCGGCAACATCCCGCTCGGGCGTCAGGTCTTGATCGGCTTTGCCTTGCTGGTCGGCGCCAGCGTGTTCAATGTGATCTATCACGCTCTCTATCCACCCATGCTGCCGTGGTCGGTCGCCCCGCTGTTTTTCTATACCTTCGGCATGTCCATGGTGGCGCCCGGCGTTACGCTGATGGTGCTGGACCTGTTCCCGAATATTCGCGGCATCGTCGCTTCCTGCCAATCCTTCGTATTGATGCTGCTGGGCGCGCTGGTTGCCGGCGTCATCGCTCCTGCCCTGTCGCATTCGCCGGTCTTGCTTGCAGCAGGACAACTCGTTTGCACCACCATTGCCTTGAGCCTGTGGCTGGGCGGGCGCAGCTATCGACGTGCACTGGCCATGCGCAAGAAAGCAAATGCATGGGAAACGGTGGAATGATTCAGCGCAACGCTAAACGGCAACAGCGCGATTCTTGCCCTGCTTTTTCGCTGCATACATTGCACCGTCCGCCAGCGTAATCAACTGCTCTGCATGCGTGAGGTCTTCCGGCCAATGCATGGCGATGCCTATGCTGCCAGACAGCGATACGGTTGCAGCGCTCAAGACAAACGGCTGCTGAATCGCCTGCAATATCTTGTCGGCGACTTCAAGTGCATCGGCGTCGCCGTTCAGCATTTCCAGCACTACCACAAATTCATCGCCCGCCAGCCGCACCACGGTATCGGTCGCACGCACCACACCGACTATCCGTTGCCCCATCGTGCGCAAGAGCTCATCCCCGGCCTCATGCCCATAGCCGTCATTGATACCCTTGAATCCATCCAGATCGAGGAATAAAACTGCCAGCGGTTTGCCCAGGCGCGCTGCACGCACAATCGCTTCCGGTAATTTCTGCATCAGCGCGCGCCGGTTCGGCAAATCGGTGAGCGCATCCTTCAATGCCATGTTCGTCAGCGTAGTCTGCAAGCGCTGCCTTTCGGTAATGTCATGCAGGAATGCGATGAACAGCCGGCCATTGTGGCGCGGCACTGAAGCGACTGCCAATTCCACCGGAAACTCGAGACCGTCGCGCCGCAGCGCATTGACTTCTATTCTGCGATTGATCACCTTGCTGGTACCGGTGTTGAGAAAATCCTGCAAGCTTTCAACATAGGCCGCACGCTGTGCCGGAGGAACGATCATCTGTTCCGCCTGCCGGCCGCATGCTTCGGCGCGCGTCCAGCCCAGCAAATGTTCAGCCTGTTCATTCCATTCGACGATGATGCCATCCTGATCGATCGCAATGAAGGCATCGTTGGCGTTGTGCAGAATCGCACGCAATTCCGTCTCGCTATCTTTCAGTCGGGTTTGAATTTCGAGTTGTTGCGCCAGCGACGTTTCCAGCGCCAGGGCTTTTTTCTCAATCTCGCTGGTACGCTCATGCACCAGGTTTTCCAGATTTTCATTCAGCGCATGCAAGCGCATGACATGCTGCCGCTCACGTTCCACCATATGAGCCAATGTCATCGAAAGCAGATGCACTTCCTGGTAACTGTCAGTGATGGGAATGGTTTTGATCGCACCGTCTTGGGCCTGATCCAGAATCGCGGCACTCAAATCGTCCAGCGGTTTTGCCAGGCGCCGTCCCAATGCAATGGCAACCAGTGCGAGCAACAAACCGATACCACCACCCACGAGCAAGATCTGGTGTTGCAGATCGCGAAAATCTGCCAGTGCAATCTCTTCCGGTTGCCGTATCAGAATCGACCATTTGACAGGAAAATCCGGAGTGCGCAAACCAGTCTGTGCATAGCCGGTCAGATAGCGCCTGCCATTCGGCCATGTTTCGACAATGGCGCCGGTACCGCCATTACGCGCCAACTTCACGCTATCGGTATTGACTGTGGTTTCTTCCAGATAGTCGGGGCCGAGAATGATCATGCCATCGTCCCGCACCACAATCACTTCAACCTGATATTGCTGAGCAGTCGGCATCAGCAATTCATGTGCAATGCCGCGCGCCCATTCCCAACTGAGATACACGCCGAGCACACCGCGAAATTCGCCATTGCTGCGTGTAACCGGAAAAGCTATATCGACAAAGCGCCAGCGCGTATCAGATTCCGGAAGCTTATTTTCCAGCAAAACCGTCGGATGGTAGTCATCGGTAAACAAACTGATTTTTCCGTCGGAAAACCAGCTGTGCTGGCTGACGTCTACACCTTCCAGCAAGCCTTCGCTACCGGCAAGCACCTTGCCTTGCTGATCGGTCAGACCTATCCACGCATAATCGGGAAAATGCCGCCGGATGTTGCTGAATATCTGACGGATGACGACCGCATCATCTGCATCGCGCACCACCGGCAAATCGGCAATGGTGCGCACATGATTGACCGCCTGCTGCATGCCGAGATCGAGCGAATCACGCATCTGCCACGACAATTGTTGCAGACGCTCATTGGCCTGTTCCCTTGCGTAATTGGCGGCAAAGTGATCGACCAGCATAAACAGCGCAAACATGGTCACAGCCACTGTTGCGCACACGCCGGCCGTTACCAAAGTGGCGAGCCGCAAGCGTTCTTCTTTTCGATTTTTCATGCCTGTCTTTTTCTACGCGCAGTGAAACTGCATACGTCTTTGGAAGCAAACGTGGCCGATCGTGAGAGAAACTTTCTTACAAAGTTACCATACGGAAATTCATCAATGAAGTCGCTTGAATAGATTTAAAGGTAATGCAAGCGACAAAGAATAGCCTAGTGTTTTTTACAAAGGAGACAGCGCATGTCTGTGCCGGCACTGACCGCACTGCTACTAGTTCCGATGCACGGCATGCGCCAGTAATAGACGGATACATGACTTCCCGCCATGACAAGGTACTCCATTGATGCGTACGCGATGAATGTGCGTTTTATTTTATGGATCAGGGCGCAACTGCAGTAACGCTGAAGGGAAGGAGGTACTGCAAAAGCAATGGAAGAGATGAGAAAAAGCCAGCATGTTTTTCAAAAAAACACGATTCGCCTTAACAAAATCTTCACGTCGTCATTGACATTTCACGACTGAAAATCCATGCAAAATATTTTTATGAATGCGTCAACCGCAATATTTTTCTGGCGTTATGTACGTACGAACTGACAAACAGTTCGCACTATTTCACTCAACTTTAAAGAGAGCATTCACATGAACAAATTAATCGCTGCCCTGGTTGCTGGTCTGTTTGCCTCCGTCGCGTTCGCGCAAGCTCCGGCACCTGCTGCTGCACCAGCGCCTGCTGCTGCTCCCGCCGCTGCCTCAGCACATGCAACAGCACACAAAACAAAAGCACATGCAAAAAAACACAAAGCCAGCAAAAAGAAAGCAAAAGCACCTGCTGCTGCCGCAGCTCCGGCAGCCCCTGCAGTTAAGTAATTCACAGTAATAAAAAAGACAGGCTCTGCCTGTCTTTTTTGATTGCTGGCTCAGACCGGATACTGAGCCAGCAGTTTTTTTCCTCAGCTAAACTCCCAACGCACGACCATCGCTGCGCGGATCATGTGCGCCAGAGAAGGTGCCACTCTTCTGATCGATCACAATCGCACCCGGATGACCGGACAATGGACTTTGCGCAGGAATGACGCTCATCTCATGACCGCGTCGCGCCAGCTCCTCGAATACCTTTTCACCCGCATCTTTTTCCAGCTTCAGTGAATCTCGCGTATCCGAAAAGGTTTTTCCAAGCAGGAAGCGCGGTTTCGACAAGGCCGTCAACGGATCCATGCCGTAATCGATCATTCTGGTCAGAATAGTCGCCAGCGTTTGCGGCTGCCCATCCGCGCCTTGCGTACCATACAAAATATGCGGCTTGTCGTTCTTCAGATACATGCCCGGATTGAGTGTATGGAAAGGACGTTTTCCCGGTTGCAGCACATTCAGGCTATCCGCCTTCAGGCTGAAGGATGCGCCGCGGTTATGCCACAGGATGCCCGTATCGCCCGCCATCATGCCGCTGCCCCAGTCGAAATAAACCGTCTGCAGCATGGATACCGAATTGCCTTGCGCATCGGTCGCGCCGATGTACACGGTATCGCCGTTCTTGAAGACATGCGGCCATGGCAATGCACGCTGCATTTGAATCTTGCCGGCGAGTTGGTCCAGGTGCGCTTTCGACAGCAGTTTGGCCGAAGGAACGTTGACAAATTCGGGGTCGGCCACGTATTGATTGCGGTCGATGAATGCGCGCTTCACTGCCTCAACCACAACGTGATAATAATCTGCACTGCCCTCTGGAATTTTCTTCAGATCGAAACGATCAAGGATGCCCATGATTTCCAGCGTGGTAATACCTTGTGTCGGCGGCTGGTTCGCCAGCAACACGCCATCGCGATAATTGACGCGCAAGGGCGGTTCTATGCGCGCCTGCGTTTTTGCCAGATCGGATGCCGTCAGTGGCGAGCCTGCGCTTTTCAATCCCTGTGCAATGCGCTCTGCCAGTTTGCCTTCGTAAAAATCGCGATAGCCGCGTACCGCCAGCATCTCCAGCGTATCGGCCAACTGCGGTTGCTTGAATAACTGGCCGATTTCTGGCGCCTTGCCATTGATCATGAAGGATTGCGCAACGCCCGGCAGCGCATTCATTTCCTTTTCGCGGAAATCCATCCAGAAACGCTCCGATGGCGATACCGGGAAACCGTCTCTGGCGAAACCGATTGCCGGTTTCAATAATTCAGCCCAGCTCTTGCCGCCAGCGAGTTCATTACGGCTGATATCAAAAGCCTTGCCTAAAGTATCGACGTTGGCTGCCGTGGTCAGCATGGATTGCGGACCTCGCACAGGAATGGCATTGCCGCTGTATTGCGGCAAAATGGCTGGTGCCTGACCGATGCCGGACAAGGTTCTGACCTTGCCGTTGCGATCGCTGATAATCATGAAGGCATCGCCGCCGAATCCGGAAAAATGCGGATAGGTCACGTTCAGGCATGCGGCGATGGCAATCGCTGCTTCGATCGCATTGCCACCTGATTTCAATACATCCAGCCCGGCATTGGTAGCCAGCTCATGCGGGCTGGTTACCATGCCTTTGGTCGAAGTAGCCAATACGCTCTTCGGTTTGGCTTCCAGTGCCATCGATAGCGGCGCCATCGAACCCAGCGCCATTGCACCTGAGGCAGATAAAAAATCCCTTCTCGTCATACCGGGGAAAAGCCTGTTTTTCATTTTGTCTCCGTATAAATTATGGCGACAAGACACATACCGACTATGACGTATCCCGGCTAGTCGCTACGCGCTTGTCTATCTTGTTAAACCACGTGTGCAACGAAACGAATGTATCTGAATGTGCGATAACTCTCAACAGCAAGTCTTCCGCTTTTACTCTGCACAAAAAAAAAAGCACTACCAAGTTTTGAGACCTGGCAGTGCTTTCAAGGACGAATCAGACTTTTTGCTGTACGTGATTATTCGCTGTAGCGTTTGATTTCGGGAAGGTATTTTCCAGCGGCACGTGACGATGCGAGAAGTTGGCGGTGATCCAGGCATAGATAGGACCGAGGAAACTCATCACGAGCACGACACCGAGTGCGGACAGTGGATCTTTCGGTGTAGGACCGAAACCGCCGAACATCGTCGCGAAGAAAGATGCGAAGCCGAAGAACATGCCCGGCACGAAACTAATGGCGGGAAAGCGTGCCATCATGATCATGCCAGAGTTCAGGCAGAACAGAATCACACATTCTGCTATGAGCAGATTGGTGCCGGAAAGATTCTTCGATGCGATACCAAAACCGGTAACAACCAGAAAGCCGGTAATCGAACCGATAGGCAGCGTCGGCCAGATACGCTTCAGATTGGCGGCAGTCGGACCGCCCATGGCAAAGGTGCCGGCCCAGCTGATAAAGATTGCCCAGACTGGCAAGTGCCAGGGCAATTGCGCCATGAGGACGGTGGTCACTGCGAGTAAGGATGCTACGACTGCGTGTGGTGGCTTTTTCATGCTTGTCTCCTGATTTATTGATTAAGTATTGATTTCTGTTATTTGGCGCCGGCTGTTTCGCACACATGGTTCTTCTCACCATGATCGTGTGCGCCACAGCAACCGTGCCGATGTATCGTGCTTTTATGCTGAGTTACCACGGTTATTTTTCCGCGTTTGATCACCCAGGAACGAGCAGGAATATCGAGCAAGGCATCGGCGACCTGATAGGTATCGAGAATCACCAGATCGGCTTGCTTGCCGACTGCGACACCGTAGTTGTCGCCGATACCGATCGAGCGTGCGGCATTGATGGTGCCCATGTCCAGAATCGCCGCCTGATTGGCCGGCGTGCCGAACGACAGCGCATGCGCCAGCATATTGCCGATCACCAGCATGTCCGCCTTGCCGAATGGCGTGAAGGCATTGCGGATATTGTTGGATGAGTAGGCAACGTTGACGCCCGCTTCATGCAGAGCACGCACCGGCGTCAAACCGCGACGGCGATTTTTTGTATCGTTACGGCCACCCAGATACAGATCGGTCGCAGGCAAGGTCACGATGCTGATGTCGGCCTTGCGCAGCAATTCGATCACCGGCTTCAACTCATCCGGATCAAGCGAACCGAGACTGGTGACATGGCCGAGCGATACTCTGCCCTGATAACCGGTATCGATGGTTTTTTGCGCAACGTAAGCTGCCGAAGCAAAGCGTTGATCGCTTGCGTCATCGGAGAAATCCGCATGCAGATCGATAGGCGCATCATACTTTTGCGCCATCTCGAACACGATGTCGATATGACGTTTGGTGTCGTCCCATGTCAACTCGTTGTATGGACAGCCACCCACCACATCAGCACCCATGCTCATCGACTTTTCCATCAGGTCGGTGGTGCCGGGTGATTTGATGATGCCTTCCTGCGGGAATGCAACGATCTGGATATCCATCAGATCCTTGTATTCATCGCGCAGCTCCAGCACGGTTTCCACACCGATCAGGCCCTGAATCAAATCAACGTCGGGATGCGCGCGCAATGCGACCGTACCGTTCTTCACCGCCATATCAAGCACCTGGCGTGAACGATCCAGCACATCCTTGCGTTCCTGTTTGCTTTTCAGGATGCCGGTGACGCGTATTGCTTCTTCCAGCGTGCCGAGTACCGGCGGCAGGCGTCGGTGCAGGAATGCTTTTTCCAGATGCAAATGCGGCTCGACCAGGCCGGGAATAACAGCGCGGCCCTCTGCATCGATTGCATCTGTCGCCGAGGCTTGAATGCCTTCTTCTATTGCGACAATTTTCCCATTCTTGATACCAATATCCATCAGTGGTTTGTCATCCCACACGCGAACATTGTGTATTAATAAGTCCATCTCCATGACCATCTCCTCTGGATGAAACAACTAAAAACCTAATGCAATTCCTTCGCCACGCGGATCTGCACCGCCTTCAAAAAATGGTGACCACGGTCCCGGCAAGCGAACCGCCTGTGCGGTACCCATGCGCGGGAACGGCCACTGCGCCGCTTCCACCGGATGCCCCTGCTCACGCAAGGCATCGAACGTTGCCTCCGGCGCGGCCGATTCCAGCAACAACTTGTTAGAGGTATCGCCCCACGAGCGGCCGTACAACACGCGCGGCGCATCGATGGCTTCCTGTACATTCAGACCGAAATCGACCACGCGAGTTGCAACCGAAGTCTGCGTCTGCGGCTGTACTTCGCCGCCTTGCGTGCCGTACACCATATAAGGCTTGCCATCCTTGAACAGCATGCCGGACATCAGCGTCGATGCGCTTTGCTTGCCGGCCTTCAAAACATTCGGATGGTCCGGCTGCAGCGAGAAAAAGCTGCCGCGGTTTTGCATCAACACACCGGAAACAGGATCGGTCACGCATGCGCCAAAATCGAAGTACAGGCTTTGCACCAGGCCGACTGCATTGCCGTATTTGTCGGCAATACTGATGAAGGTGGTGTCGCTGCCGCCAGCACGATTTTCGTGTGTACGTTTGGTATCGGCCAGCCACTCCGCACGTTCGGCATTCGCCAGTGCAGGATCGAGCAATTGTTCGACAGGAATATCGGAAAAATCAGGATCGGTCAGGTACTGATCGCGCTTGTTGAACGCCCATTTGATCGCCTGAATCATTGCGTTGTAATACTCGGGCGAATTGGCATCCAGCCCGCTCAGATCGATGCCGTTGAGGAAATTGAGTATCATCAAGCCGGCTATGCCTTGCGACGGTGGCGGCACCTGGAAGGCTTGAAAGCCGCGATACGTCGTCGAGATCGGCTGCACCCACTTGGCGTGGTATTGATGGAAATCGTCCAGCGTCAGCAAACCGCCCTGACTCTTCAGATAATTGACGATGGAATGTGCAGTATGTTCGTAGAAATGGCGCGTGCCGTTTTTTGCAATACCTTCCAGCGTGTCAGCCAATGCAACTTGCTGCAGGCGCTCGCCAGCTTGATAGGCTTCACCGTTTTTCAGGAAAATACCGGCCGAGCCAGGATCCTGACGAAATACGTCGGCATCGTCGCTAATCCAGCGGCTGATATCCTGCGTCACCGCCACGCCTTCACGTGCATAGCGAATCGCTGGCTCCAGCAAGCGGGATAAAGGCATCGTGCCGAAACGTGCATGGGCCAGACCCCAGCTATCCACTGCGCCTGGCACAGTGATCGCAGCACGCGGGCCCCGATGCGGGATCGCGTCCAGGCCTTGATAATCGGCTAGAGAAATGTTTTGACCACAGGTACCGCTGCCGTTTAATGAGCTCAGCGTATTCGATTTGGCATCGTGGATCATCCAGAACGCATCGCCGCCTATGCCTATCATGTGCGGCAATACCACGCTCATGGTGGCAGCTGCACAAATGGCAGCATCAACCGCCGTGCCGCCTTCCTTCAACACATCCAGTGCCGCGCCGGTCGCCAGGTAATGGGCAGTGGCGACCATGCCATTTTCGGCATAACTTACGGGACGGGTTGTTCTCATCATTTCTCCAGAAATCAGGTTCTTGAGAAATGAGCATAGGCCGGATTCAACTCACTGCAAATCGGATTCGCCTGATTTGCATCTAGGGAAATCCCTAGATGCAAATCAGCTGAAATCAGGCTTGATCGTAGCCTTCATTGATCAAACCGTGTTTGACCGCGTAATACACCAGATTGGCCGTGGTCGCCGCTTCCATTTTTTGCAGGATGGCAGCCTTGTGCGTGCTGATGGTTTTATTGCTCAGAGAAAGGATATTTGCGATCTCGTTGACCGAATGCCCTTCCACCAGCATATTGAATATCTGAAATTCGCGCGCCGTCAGCTTGGTATGCAGCAATTCCTTTTCCGGTTTCTGCAATTGCTTGATCAGCTTGTCGGAAATCGCCGGCGATACAAAGGTACCGCCCTCGGCGACCTTGCGTATACCGTCTATCAGCTGACTGGAAGCTGCATTCTTGGTGATGTAGCCGGACGCACCGGCGCGCATTGCCTGCACCGCATACTGGCTTTCCTGATGCATGCTCAGAATCAGGATAGGCAGCTCCGGTTTCAATGCGTTGATTTGCTGTATCAGCGCAATCCCGCTCTTGCCCGGCATCGACATATCCAGTACCAGCACATCCACTTTCAGCGCCCGAATTTTTTGCAGCACTTCTTCGCCATCGGCGGCTTCGCCCACGACCGCCATATTCGATGCGAAAGAAATAATCTGCTTCAAGCCATCGCGTATCATGGCGTGATCATCGGCGATCAATACTTGAATCAATTCATTCTCCTGTCGTGATCGCGCTGCTGCGCGGGATGCGCACCTCTATCGTGGTGCCGGCATCCGGCGTGCTGTGTATCGTCAGATTGCCACCCAGCATGAATGCACGCTCGCGCATGCCGAGCAAGCCCAGACTTTTACGGCGCGCACGGGTGGAGGCATCCATGCCTTTTCCATTATCGGTGATTTTCAGATTCACGCTATCGCTCTGTTGCTGCAACTCGACCATCACAAACGTGGCCTGGCTATGCCGGCTGACATTCGTCAATGACTCTTGCAGTATGCGAAAGATTGCGGTGTTGACTTCACGGCTGAAATCCAGTGGCGGGCTCGGCAGCTTCAATTCGTATGTCACCGCACTGCGCTCGGAAAATGATTCCAGCAGCCATTCGATCGCTGCCAGCAAACCCAGTTCATCCAGGATGAACGGCCGCAAATCTGCCGCAATGCGCTGTACCGACTCTACGGTCGAGTCGGCAATTTTCTTCAGCGACTCCACATCGCTGCGCCACTCTTCATCCTGCAGCGCATGACGTTTTTCAATCACGCCGAGGCCGATACGTATCGCCGTCAGCGATTGCCCCAGCTCATCGTGCAGCTCGCGCGAGATGCGGGTGCGCTCTTCTTCGCGCACCGATTGCAAATAGGCGGAGAGTTCACGCAACTGGCTGCGCGAGGCCAGCAATTCCTGCTCGGCTTTTTTCTTGTCGGTAATCTCGCGTGAAATGCCGGTGGTGCCGATCACTTCGCCCTGCTCATTGCGTATCGGCGTCTTGATCGTGTCGTACCAGCGCAGCGTACCGTCTTCGGCATAACGCTGTTCTTCATAGCGCAAACGTTCGCCCTGTTGCATCACGCGCCGATCGGTTTCGATGTATTCATTACCCCATTCCGGCGGCCATACTTCTGCCGGCGTTTTATGCAGAATCTCGCTTTCCGGCAAGCGGCACGCAACACAAAATGCATCGTTGACAAGGATGTAGCGCGAATCCTTGTCCTTCAACCAGGCCTGATCCGGAATATTGTTCAGGATCGCTTTTTGCAATTCGTCATCCTTGCTCATACATCGTCTCCGCTGTGAAAGCGCACTACCGGAACAGGAAATCTAATCGCTACAGGTATTAATTGCTACGCCTTGCCTTGATATCTTCCAGCAATTTCAGGAAATCCGGTGATTCATGCATCAAGGAAGTAGCTGCAGAGCGTAATTCCCGGACGGTTTTCTTGGGCAAATACAGGGAAGTCGGTACATTGAGAAGCTCTGTCCGCTTGCCTTCATCCGCCAGATTCTTCAGACCGATATTAATGTAATACACCGATGGCGGCACGCTTCCATTTTGCTCTGCCTTGGCTTGCGCAGACTCGCGCCAGCGATCGATTGTGGATTGCATCGCACGTTCAGATTCCTGCGTATAGCGTGCAATCGGAATGTCGCCGATCGCACGCACCACATCCATGAAGCCGGGCACATCTGCACTCTGATCGATCAAATTCTCCGGATCGTTTTGTGCATTGACGACAATCACGACCAGCTTTTCCATTTCGTCCAGACGAAAATCGCGTTGCACCGCCTGGCTACCGATCAGCGCTTCCAGATCAAGAATGCCGCGTATGCTGAGATTGTCCGACAAGCCGCCATCCAGCAAATGAATGTACGGGCGCTTGCTGCGGTCGAGATAACTGAGCAGTTCCTGACTGCGCGCACGCGATGCGGCAGCAGCCCTGCCACGCTGATTGCTGACACCGGCCTCCTGTATCGTCTGCGGCACCTGATAGTCGCAACTGCCGGCGTAATTCCACAGCGTCACCGGCGAGAAAAGCAGCGGCACTGCACTCGACGCCGCCACCGCACGCGCAATCGGGAATTTGCTTAAATCCGAACACAGAAAGTTGAAGGATTCCTGGATGAAATCGAAGCGACCGCCCGAGGACATATCGGTGGCGCTGACGATCACAAATGGGCCTTTGCGCTTGTGCACCAGATCATCAAATGTGGCCTTGTCAAACAACACTTCATTGAGCTGCTCCTCCAGCAGATCGGAGCGACCGAAACGCGGTGAAGTCAAACGCCATTGATTGGACAGGGAAATCACGCGACTGATGATCTTGTCCTGAAAATCAAGTTCGAGGAAACGCTCATTGAAATCCTTCAACACGCCTTCGCCGTGCAAACCGTAATATGCAGCCAGTATCGAACCGCCCGATACGCCATATACCAGATCGACTTCATCGAACAATCGTCGCGTCTTGCCATCAGCGGTAAACTTATTGCGCGCCAATTCTTCCAGTACGCCATAACCAAGCGCCGCCGATCGTGCACCGCCACCGGAGAACATGATCACCACAAACACCTTGCTGGCGCCGGGTTCCAGATTTACCGATCTGACACTGTAGCCGCTATCCTCTTTGTACTGCGGCAGTTGCGCATTGACGTGGTACTGCACCAGACTGCTGCAACCGCTTGACAGCAAGGCAGCACCCAACAGCAGGATGTTCCATCCCAGTTTTTTATATTTAGTTGAAATCATGTCGATGAGTAGGCTGGCAGAGATGCACCTTCCCTTTCAGGGAGGGTGCAGAATTTTCAGCATTATATCGGTGCCGGCAGAAATACGGTGGCGTGTAAAAGTGGCGCCGATGCGTTTAATCGTGTCTTCCGCCATTTCCAGTATTTCCGGATGCCACAGATCATCCAAGTGATGCATGCGGATTAAACATGCTGGCTTTTTGTCGTAGCGATTTTCGTCACGAACTCTCCTCACATAGGGGTTCTTGTCTGATTACCGTAATGCAGCCGCAGACAATTGCGAACGGCCATAAAAAAAAGCCCGGCTTACACCGGGCTCAAGAGACTCAGCTTGAGGACTGAGCCTGATACACAAGGTTTGCTTCA
>NZ_JBEBPO010000062.1:0-14626 GCF_040395855.1 Herminiimonas fonticola
GCTTTCTTCACGCCGGCGCCATATGCAGGATCGCATTTGGTGCAATTGTCGACATGCCTTTGCTTGATTTCGACCGGTGCATCGCCCATCGCACGGCCGGTATTGTCGAACAATACCTGTTGCTGTGCCGGTGTCATCAGCTTGAACAGGGCGCGTGGTTGCGAATAGTAATCGTCGTCGTCTTCACGGAAATTAAAGTGATCCGCAGCGCCATTGATTGCCAATGGCGGTTCACGGAAATCCGGCTGCTCCTGCCACTCGTTGTAGCTATTCGGCTCGTAATGCAGGGTGCTGCCATGATTGCCATCCACGCGCATCGCACCATCGCGATGGGAGGAATGGAACGGACACTTCGGTGTATTGACCGGAATCTGGTAATGATTGACGCCGAGCCGGTAACGTTGCGCGTCACCATAAGAAAACAGGCGACCCTGCAGCATTTTGTCAGGTGAAAAGCTGATGCCTGGCACTACATTGGCCGGGTTGAATGCAGCCTGTTCGACTTCAGCAAAATAGTTGTCCGGATTGCGGTTGAGTTCAAACACGCCGACTTCGATCAATGGGTAATCGCCTTTCGGCCATACCTTGGTGAGATCGAATGGGTGATAAGGCACTTTCTCGGCATCTTTTTCCGGCATGATTTGGATCGACATGGTCCAGCGCGGAAAGTCTTTTTTCTCGATGCTTTCATACAAATCGCGTTGGAAACTTTCGCGATCGTTACCGACAATGGCGGCCGCTTCGGCGTCGGTCAGGTTCTTGATGCCCTGGTGAGTGCGGAAATGGAACTTCACCCAGAAACGCTCATTTTTGGCATTGATAAAGCTGAACGTATGCGAGCCGAAACCGTGCATGTGGCGATAGGAAGCAGGAATGCCGCGGTCGCTCATGACAATGGTGACTTGATGCAGTGCTTCCGGCAGCGAGCTCCAGAAATCCCAATTGTTTTTTGCGCTGCGCAGATTGGTGCGCGGATCGCGTTTGACGGCGTGATTGAGATCGGGGAATTTCAGCGGGTCGCGGAAGAAGAATACCGGCGTGTTGTTGCCGACCAGATCCCAGTTGCCTTCTTCAGTGTAAAACTTCATGGCAAAGCCGCGAATATCGCGTTCTGCATCGGCTGCGCCGCGTTCGCCGGCGACGCTGGAAAAGCGCAGAAACATATCGGTTTTCTTGCCGATCTGCGAGAAAATTTTTGCCTTCGTATACTTTGTGATGTCGTGCGTGACGGTAAATGTGCCGTATGCAGCAGAACCTTTTGCATGCATGCGACGTTCAGGAATGACTTCGCGATCGAAGTGCGCCAGTTTTTCAAGAAACCAGACATCCTGTAACAGTTGCGGTCCGCGTGGGCCGGCAGTCAGGACGTTCTGGTTGTCAGGAACAGGTGCACCACCAATGGTGGTAAGTTTTTTCTTTGACATACGCCCCTCTAGAAAGGTAAGTGATAAAAGTCGGCGCAGATGAAGCGGCCTGTTTAAATACTATCATCGAAGATTCATTGGCGTTGTTTGTATTTCCTGTTTTTTCCATAGGGAAAAACTATACGTGCGAGGTGGCTTGTGATGTATGCGCAGGCATTTTTCAGCGCGAAAAATGGCGACGATTGATGTGCAGGATCTACTGTATTAATGCAGGGGATTGCAGCGGAGGGGAAAATCTTGAACTGAAAATGAACATGCCGGGCCGAAGCCGGCCCGGCATGATGAACCATCAATAACCGTCGTTTACACGCGGTTGAAAACTTCTTCGGTATCTTTCAGTTTGAAACTGCCATCGCTTTGCGGCAGCGCAATCTGATCCGTGTGCTTCACCATATAGCCTTCAAAATCGCGTGGCATATGCGCGAAGCCGAAATCTAGATAGCTGATCCCCTTGGAGATTTTGAGCATGATGAGGGGTTTGCCGGCGGCATTCTGGACTCTGAATTCTTCATTGATTTGCATAAGGCCTCCTTGGTGAGTAAGCGCAATTTCAATACCGTTTTATTCGGTATTCATTGCATATGAATTGACTGCACGACATTTATAGCATTTTTAATGCAACAATAAAAATGCTTAATTTTGATATTAAATCCAATGAATTTTGATAGATGTAATGACAGTCTTTGCGCAGGACATGAAAAAGCCTGCGCGAGGCAGGCTTTGGTAATTGGTGCTGGTATGTTTCCCGACCGCCAGCGCCGGTAGTAGCGCCGTGGGTGTAGCGCTAAAAACGGCTCTTTTTGAGAGCACGGGCGTATCGTAACAAGCGTATGTGACGGGAGTTTGACATGCATCAAATTTCCGCCAGCTTTGTTGAAAAGCAGGTTGGAGGACTCAGGTCTGGCCGCAAGTCAGCTGATGCTTTTCTGTTGCACGCCGTGCTTTTTGCCTGGCGCGTTCGGCAGTTTTTCCGGATGCGCTGGCTGCATCTTCGCTGGCCCATTTGACGCGCTGTGCCGACTCTGCGCATTTCTGTTTTTTCGCGGCAGACGCCTTGTTTCTTTTTTCCTGCTGGCGTGCATCCATTTTTTCTTGTTTGTGGCGCTGTTGTTGCAGGCGCTGCAGTTCCTGTTTGTCTTGCTGCGCCTGTTTTTGTGCAAGAGCGGCATCGGTCGCAGGTGCGGTTACCGCGATTTCCTGCATGCGTTCTGTTTTACCGTGGTGGCAGGGCGTATCGCTGTAGACGGTCTGGCCGCCGGATTCGCATTTGTAGATCGCCAGTGCAGAGCTGGAAAAGGTGAGTGACACAAGAAGCACAAGAAACAGCAGCGTAGATGGCATGGCAGTCTCGCGGTTGGTTGATGGTCTGATTTATGTAAGCAGCTTGCCCGGATTCATGATGTTCTGCGGATCGAGCGCCTGCTTGATGGTACGCATCAGCTGCATCTCGACTGCTGATTTGTAACGCAGAATTTCTTCATGTTTCAGCGCGCCTATGCCATGTTCGGCAGAAATCGAACCACCGAAACTGTGCACACTATCATGCACGACCCGATTGACGGCAGTTTGCTGTGCCATGAAAACGGCATCGGTTTGCTGTTCCGGGTGTGCGACGTTGTAATGCAGATTGCCGTCGCCCAGATGGCCGAAGGTCACCATGCGTACGCCGGGAAATGCCTGCTGCAGCAAGGCATCGGTGCTGCGAATGAAGTCGCCGATGACGGAGATCGGCAGCGATACATCGTGCTTGATGTTTTTGCCTTCGGCAGCCTGTGCCAGCGGAATGTGTTCGCGGATATCCCATAGCGCAGCGGATTGTGCCAGCGAGCCGGCAACGATGGCATCCTGCACGATGTCCTGCTGCAGCGCGTCGCCTATCAATTCTTCCAGCAGCGTATTCGCGTGTGCTTCCGATTCGCTATCGGACAGTTCCAGCAGCACATATTGCGCATGCTGCTCCTTGAACGACAAGCGCATCTGCGGGAAATGTCTGCCGACCAGCGTCAGGCAGAACGCCGACATCAACTCGAAACCTGTCAGTGCCGAACCGCAGCGCATCTGCGCCAGCGTCAACAGGCGCAAGGCGTCGTCAGGGCTGCGCAAGGCGGCCAGTGCCGTACGTTGTGCCTTGGGCGGCGGGAAAAGTTTGAGTACGGCGGCGGTGATGATGCCAAGCGTGCCTTCTGCGCCTATGTACAGATCGCGCAAATCGTAGCCGGTATTGTCCTTGCGCAAACCGCGCAAACCGTTCCATAGCTCGCCTTGCGGCGTGACGACTTCCAGCCCCAGGCACAGTTCGCGTGCATTGCCGTAACGCAGAACGGCAGTGCCGCCCGCATTGGAAGAAAGGTTGCCGCCTATCGTGCAACTGCCTTCCGACGCCAGCGAGAGCGGGAATAGCCGGCCTGCATCGACGGCTGCCTGCTGGAGGTTTTGCAGGATGCAACCGGACTCCACCGTCATCGTATTGTTGACTGTATCGATGACGCGTATCCGGTTCAGACGTGTGAGCGACAGAACGATGGCGGTGTTGCTGGCATCGGGAATGCTGCCCAGTACCAGCCCGGTATTGCCGCCTTGCGGCACGATAGGCACCTTGAATTGATGGCAAAGGCGGACAATGGCGGCAACTTCTTCAGTGCTGCCCGGTTTCAGTACTGCGCACGCGCTGCCGGTAAAGCGGCGGCGCCAGTCGGTGAGGTAGGCAGCGGTTTCATCTGCTGCGGTCAATACATATTGCGCGCCGATGGCGTGGCGACATGCATCGAGAAACTCTTTCATTCAGCAGCCTTTTGCAGCGTCTTTTTTGCCAGCGCCTTGGCAGCTTTCTTGTACGGCCGCAGATAGACAATCACGCAGATGAAGAAGCCCAGCACCAGCGCCACTTCTATCCAGCCCAGCGTGGCAGACCAGCCGCTGTCGCTCATGCCGCGCACTACGCCCTCGGCAAGGTACAGCAGGATCAGCATGGACGACCATTGCATCGTGTAGAGATTGCGTTTCAGAATGCCGGGCAAGGGAAACAGCAAGGGAATGACTTTCAGCATCAGTACCGGCGCCAGCAGCCATTCCCAGGCTATGCACAGAACGATGAGAGCAATCAGGCTGCAGACTGCGCCCAGATGTATGAGTTTCTGGCTTTGCGTTTGCATCAGGCGTTCCGCAATTTGATGGCAGTGTGCGCCAGCCGCTGGCCCAGCGCGATTGCCAGTGCACGCGTATCGGCAGAGATCGCCTGCGTACCGCTGACACCGGACCAGTGCGAAGCGCCGTAAGGTGTACCGCCGGAACTGGTAGTCATCAGCTCGGCTTGCGTATAGGGAATGCCGAGCAGCAGCATGCCGTGATGGAGCAAAGGCAGCATCATCGACAGCAAGGTTGTTTCCTGTCCGCCGTGCAGGCTTCCAGTGGATGTAAACACGCAAGCCGGCTTGCTGGCCAGCGTGCCGGACAGCCATTGCGACGAAGTGCCATCCCAAAAATATTTCATCGGCGCTGCCATATTGCCGAAACGCGTAGGGGAACCCAGCGCGAGCGCGGCGCATTCTTCCAGATCGCGCAGTTCCACGTAAGGAGCGCCTTCCGTCGGGATGTCCGGGGCGGTGGCTTCGGTCACGGTGGAAACCGCCGGCACGGTGCGCAGGCGCGCTTCGCAACCGGCCACGCTATCTATGCCCTGACCAATCAATTCAGCCAGTTTGCGTGTAGAGCCGTGCCGCGAATAATACAAAACGAGAATAGGGAGCGTGGATGAGTTCATGCTTGGTATTATAGGATGCTTTATAAGCATCTCCATACTCGATAGCCATCTCCTGCACAAAGCAGATACGCATTTTTTCAGGCGATGAACCGTTCGATACGTCCTGCATGAAATTAGTCAAACCTCTTCTTTTTCGTGAATTATCATGGGCGCAACTGCGCAATTTGATCCGTTTTGCAGCGCGCCGGCTCGATGAGGAGCGATTGCCGCAAGTCGCCGGCAGCCTGACCTTCACGACAGTGCTGGCACTGGTGCCGATACTGACGATTGCGCTGGCGATCTTTACCACTTTTCCGCTCTTCAATACCTTTCGCGCCTCGCTGGAAGCCTACTTCGTGCAGAACCTGATGCCGAAGGGGATCGCCAACACGATACTCGGTTATCTGACGCAGTTTTCGAGCAAGGCTACGCGCCTGTCGGCCGTCGGTGCGGTGGCGCTGATCGTGACAGCGGTGATGATGATGCTGATGATAGATCGCGTCTTCAATCAGATCTGGCGTGTCAAGACCAAGCGTCCGATCATGCAGCGCATCCTGATTTACTGGGCGATTGTGACCCTGGGGCCATTATTGATAGGCGCCTCGATGACGCTGACTTCGTACTTGTTTACCGCGACCAATGGCGCGGTGCGCAACATCCCGTTTTTCGGCGGCGTGCTGTATTCGTCGATCTCGATTCTGCTGACGACGGTGGCGTTTACTTCCCTGTACATCGTGGTGCCGAATCGCTTCGTTGAATGGCGCGATGCCTTGTGCGGCGGCTTGCTGGCGGCGATAGCCTTTGAAGTGGTCAAGCGCCTGTTTGCGATCTTTGTCGTCAAGGTGCCGACCTATACGGTGGTGTATGGCGCGGTCGCAGCTTTTCCTATCTTTCTGGTGTGGATATATCTGGGTTGGCTGATTACGCTGGGCGGAGCGGTGGTGACGGCTGCACTGCCGATCGTGAAATATGAACGATGGTGGCATGTGCCGCAACCGGGTAGCGCTTTCGTCGATGCGATGGCATTGCTGGCGGTATTGCATGAGGCTCGTACCGTGGGTGCGCGTGCTACGGTCGATACCAGGCAGTTTCGTGAAAAAACCCGTCTTGGTTTTGATGAGTCGGAAATTTTGCTGGAAAAAATGCTGGATGCAGGCTGGGTAGGGCGTATCAAGAATGAGCAGCCCAAGCGCATGCAATGGGGCAAACGCATTACCGACGGTCTCGACCGCTGGGCTTTGCTGGCCAATCCGCAGCAATTAACACTGGCGGATGTATACCGACTGTTTGTCTTCGATGCCAGCAGCAATGAGGTATTGGCCAAGAAAGTCGAAATTGCGGTCGAGCAGGGACTGACGCTCTCGCTGTCCGAGTATTTCAGTCAGCCAGCCTAAAACGAGATCTGTCCGCTCAGCATCTGCCAGTACATCAGCCAGGCAGCCATGAATGAGTAGACTGGCTGTTTGAACAATGGCAGGTTCTTCTCGAACTTGACATGCCCTATCCACGCGCAACCGTAGAACGACAGCACCGCTGCCAATAACCACCATGCATTGCCGGTGAGCGCCAGAATGGCCAGACACAGAATGGAAAGCGTTGAACCGAAGAAATGCAGCTGGCGCGAACTGCGATTTCCGTGTTCGCTCAGATAGCGGGTATAGAACTCGGCAAACGATTGCTCTGTTTTATGTGCGATGACGCCCATGATGGTCTCCTTCCGCTGACTCTTCCAGAGTAGACCTCGTTGGAACAAGATGCAAGTTTGTATCCGCCTGGATAAAATCGCCATCACGGAATTTTTTGTATTCCCGCGTTGTCCTATGGCAGTTCACCTGTTCAGATGATGGATAGTGGATTTTTCGCAGCGCTTGCGCTACATTGGAGCTGTCCGCAGTACAACCATAATGCTGGGAGGGCTGTCACCATGAAAGTATCCGAAATACTCAAGGTAAAAGGAAATATTCTCTTCACTGTGACGCCGGATAGCCCGATGCTGGATGCGGTCAATGTCATGGCCGAAAAGGATATCGGCTCGCTGGTTGTGATGGAAAAAGGCAATTTGATTGGCATGCTTTCTTTCCGCGAAGTCATGGCAACCATCCATGCGCAGGGTGGTGCAATAGGAAGTGGCAGCGTTCGGCAGCATATGAACAAAACCCCGATCACGATCTCCTGCGATACTGAAATCAACGAGGTACGCCGCATGATGCTGGAAAAACATGCGCGTTACGTTCCTGTACTGGATGGCAAAATTCTGGTCGGCGTGATTTCGTTTTATGACGTCGCGAAGGCGGTGCTGGAAGCACAAAGTTTTGAGAACAAAATGCTGAAATCGTATATTCAGAGTTCTCCCGCCCTGGCCAGCGAACAAGACGGTTAAGTTCAGACGAAAAACGCAATGCAGAGCCGCCCGCGTACACGATGAATACGCGGGCGGCTTTTCTTTGTTACGGCTGCAATACTTTACAATCCCCAGATTCTGAATCCGGCGCATTTGCCAGACGGCATGCGTCCATCTCTTTGAGCGTCCAAATTTTTTCATGCACAAGCCCAGTCAATTCACCCTGCTCACACAAGGCCGTTTCGCGCCTTTTTTCTGGGCCCAGTTTTTCGGTGCATTCAACGACAATGTTTTCAAAACGGCGCTACTGACGATTCTGACGTTTGAGGCATTGGACTGGACGACGATGGATAGGGGATTTCTGAATAATCTGATCCCGGGATTATTCATTCTGCCTTTCGTGCTGTTTTCTGCCATTGCCGGGCAACTGGCAGACAAGTTTGAAAAATCCGGCTTGGTTCGTTATATCAAGTTACTGGAAATTGCCATCATGCTGCTCGCCGCCGTGGGCTGGTTACGCCACGATTTATGGCTGCTGATTGCTGCAGTGGCAGGCATGGGTTTGCATTCAGCCCTGTTTGGGCCGGTCAAGTATGCGTATCTGCCGCAAAAACTGGCGCCTGATGAGCTGGTGGGCGGTAACGGCCTGGTGGAGATGGGAACCTTTGTCGGTATTTTGCTGGGCGAAGTGCTGGGCGCGGTTCTGGTGCTGTACAAACCATGGGGCATAGAATTGGTGGCTGGCACCACGATTGCGATTGCAGTGGCTGGATGGCTGGCCAGTCGGGCGATTCCTGTTTCTCCCGCTCCCGCTCCTGAATTGAAAATCAACTGGAATCTGGTCACCGAATCGGTACGCAATCTTCGTTTTTCAAGCCAAAATCGCTCGGTGTTCATGGCGATGCTGGCTAACTCCTGGTTCTGGTTTTACGGCGCGATTGTGCTGGCGCAATTTCCCCTGTATGCGAAGCAGACGCTGCATGGCGATCACAGCATCTTCGTGCTGTTGCTGACGATATTTTCACTTGGAATCGGCACCGGCTCACTGCTGTGCGAACGGCTATCGCGGCATAAAGTCGAAATCGGACTGGTGCCGCTGGGAGCAATTGGCCTGACGATATTCGGGATAGATCTTTTCCTGTCCAGCACGGCCTATACCAATACGAATCTGGTCGATATTGCGGGCTTCCTGCAGCAGCCCGGCAGCTTCCGTATCCTGCTGGATTGCCTGCTGATAGGCGCGTTCGGTGGTGTGTATATTGTGCCGCTGTTTGCCTTGATCCAGACACGTTGCGACCCCAAGCACATGTCGCGCACGATAGCCGGCATGAACATCCTGAACGCCTTGTTCATGGTGGCGGCTGCATTGCTGGCGATGGTGTTGTTGAATGCGGGTTTGAGTATCCCGCAATTGTTTCTGTTCACGGCGATATTGAATGCGCTGGTCACTGCCTCTATTTTTACTGCGGTGCCGGAATTTCTGCAGCGTTTCCAGGTGTGGATAAAACCTGGTCAGGCTGTCGATTAAAGAGCGGCGTGCAGAATTTCATGACAGCGGGTGCAAGGCTTCGTCATCGTGGCTATGTTGTGGTGCGACCAGCGGCAAGGTCAGGATAAAAGTAGTGCCGGTGCCGACCGCGCTTTGCACGCGGACGCGTCCTCCCAGTATGCCGCTGACGATGTTGTGCGTGATATTCAAGCCCAGACCGGATCCGCCTTCACCCAGCTTGGTGGTAAAGAACGGATCGAAAATCCGGTTCAGGTTACTGGCTGGAATGCCGATGCCGTCATCCTTGATTGTCAGCTCCACCCAGCCTTCGGCGTTGTTGCGCGCAGCAATGATGACCGATCCCTGATTTCTTCCTTCAAAGCCGTGCAACAGGGCATTGTTGATCAGATTGTTCAGCACCTGACCCAGCGGGCCGGGATAACTGTCAAAAACCAGATCTTCCGGAATGCTTTGCTCGACGGTAAACGGTGTTTTTCGTATCAGCGGCCAGAGCGTCAGCAGGATTTCGCTGGTGACTTCCTCCAGAGAGAAAGTCCGTCTTTGCGAACTGGTTTGATCGATGGCGACCTGCTTGAAACTGTGTACCAGATCGGCAGCGCGATGCAGGTTGCGCACCAGAATATCGCCCGCCTTGTCCACGTCGTTGATGTAGGTTTCCAGGCTTGAGCGCTTGATGCCCTTGCTGTCGCGGTAATTTTCGGTCAGCTTGGCCGTCTGGTCGCTGAGAGCGCTGGCCACCATCAGGCTGTTGCCGATAGGTGTGTTCAATTCGTGCGAAATGCCGGCTACCAGCGCGCCCAATGCAGCCAGTTTTTCATTGTTGACCAGTTCTTCATGTGCCAGATTCAATGCTTCCAGTGTGGTTTCCAGTTCCTGGTTGGCTTGCTGCAATTCTTCCGTACGTTCGATGACCCGGTCTTCCAGGGTTGCATTGAATTCCAGAATTTCATTTTCAATCAGGCGTTTTTCCGTCATGTCCTGACACGCCAGAATGCCGAATTGCTCGCCTTCCAGAAAAAATACATGGCCGGAAAACTGGATCAATATCTTGCTCTGGTCGCCGCGGTACATCCATAACTCAGCTAGCTGTTCCAGGCTGCCGGTATCCTGCAGATTGCTCAGCACGGTGTCGCGATCGGCGGGATTGCAATACATGGCGAGGTCCAGCGTGTTTTTGCCAAGCACCGACTGTCGTGTGCGTTTGAACAGTTGTTCAAACGCTGCATTGACGTCCTTGATCACGTTATCGTTGCTGAGTTGCGTGACGAACATGGGCACCGGTGTGGAATGAAAAATCGTCGCGAAACGCTGTTCGCTGAGTCGCAATTCTTCTTCTGCGCGTTTGCGTTCAAGTTCCGCCGAGGCGCGCTCGCTGAATACCTGCAGCAGTGATTTGACGAGGTCCGGATTGCGTAGCGGTTTGGAATGCATCACGGCCAGCACGCCTATGGCAAGGCCGTTGGTATCGTGCAGCGGCGCACCGGCGTAGCTGTCCCAGCCGCGTTTGATCAGGGAGGCATTCTGCGCAAACATGTTCTGTACGTCATGGGCAAAAACGCAGAGGCCGGTATCCAGCGTATGTCCATAAGGTGTGCCGGGTATCGCACACTCGAAGTTGTCGACGATTTCGCCATGCATATGCGATGCCAGCGTCAGAATGCGCTGCGGGTCAGTACTGGAGCGCAGCGCTATCAGTGCGCAATCGGTACGCAGTGCGGCAGCCAGATCGTTGACCAGCAATTCAAAGAAGGGCTCGCCAGCGATGCCTTGCGTACCCTGCGCCAGCCGCAGCAGTGCATGATCGGCTTCCATCTTCTGTTCTTCCAGCAGTCTTTGGCTGGTTACGTCGCGCATGACCGCCAGCATGTACATCTCGTCGGCGATGGAGAACAGCGTCGCATTGAGCAGGCAGTGGCGAATTTCACCAGTCTTGTTACGCATGCTCCAGGCGAAATTTTCCACCTTTCTATCGCACTCAAGTAGCCGGAATAATTCCGTACGTTCCTCTGCATGTACCCAGATGTGCAAGCTCAAACCGTTTTTCCCCAGCCATTCATCGCGTGTAAAGCCGAGAATTTTTTCAAACGCAGTATTGACTTCGATAAACGTACCGTCGGGGTAGCGTGCAATCGAAATCGACTCGGGATTGTAGTGAAAGGCACCAGCGAATTTGGCTTCCGACAGGCGCAGCACTTCTGCGGTACGGCGCTGCTCTGTAATATCTTCCGCCATCGATAACAGGTGGCCGGTATTGCCGTCATCTTCGTCTATATGCGAATAACGCCACTGACAGCTAATGATGCGCCCGTCGGCAGTTAAGTTTTCCTGCGCGACGGGCGCTCCTGCATTGGATCTGGATTGCTGGACGATATCTTCGATCAGGTGACGTTGATCGAGCGGGCTGAGAAAGCGAATATTTCTGCCGATTGCAAGTTCCCGGCGGTAGCCGAATATGCGTTCGGCTGCGGCGTTCCATTCGACGACCTGATATTTTTTATCCCATTCGATGATCGCGATCGGGCTTTGGGCTATGAGCGTACGGAGATGTGCTGTGCGTTCATGCAATGCCATTCTGGCGCGTGCGTTCTGTTCGGTCTCGTTAGCATTGTCATGCGGTACGTCACCCAGCAGATTGCGCAAACGCAGACGCATCTGCTCAAGATTTTGCGAGAGTATCCCGATTTCATCGCGACGTTGTGATAGGTTCGGTTGCTTGAGCTGGTGTTCGGCGAGATGTGTGGTGCCGGCATGCAGGCGCTGCAGCGGGCGTATCAGGCGACGTTCAAAAAAGAACAGAATCAGCAGAATGGACAAGCCGGTTTGCAGCGCCAGCATCAGTATTTGCTGGATCATATTTTCCATCATGATTTGCTGCAGTCGTCTACTGCTGACTTCAATTCTGAGCGAACCGATCGTCTGTCCGTGATAATAAATATTGGTGTCGGAGCCGACAATAAGGCCGGGCGGACGCTCGCGTCGTTCGCTGCTCACAAACAGAGTGCGCTTGTTGTCACGGACATCTATACGCACGATATCGTCGTTACGCCATATCGCACCGTCGGCCAGTGCAGCGGCATCTTCGTACCTGAAATTCCACAGCGCCTCGCTCATGCTCTCGGCCAATGCGACCGCAGTTTCCTCTGCCAGCTTGGCAGTGCGCTTTTTGACTTCCGTATCGTAGGTTTTTAGCCAGCCATAACCATCGATCAGAGTAGCGGGGACGAATAAACCGATTACCACAGCCAGTACGATAGAACGTCGCAGGGTAAATACGCTTTTTTTCATGGCGTCCGTTGCTAATGGAGATTAGGCGATAGGAGGGGACTGCTGCCGATGTTGCGTGTGGAAGAAGTATGCGCTGTCAGCGTTGCTTGTGATTGGATAACCAATCGTGCAATACGTCGGCATTCAATGGGTGGGAAAATAAATAGCCCTGGCCAAACGGGCAGCCGAGTTCAGTCAGGATTTTTGCCTGTCGCTCGTCTTCGACGCCTTCGGCTATCACGTCCAGCTCCAGATTGCGCCCTAATTGAATGATCATTTCGGCGATGCTGCTGCCACGCGACGAGTCGGTAATTTCCGTGACAAAAGCTCTATCGATCTTGAGGCGATCGACATTCAGTTTCTGCAAGTGGCTGAGCGATGAGAAGCCGGTGCCGAAGTCATCGATGGCGATGCTGACACCGGTTTCGGCGATTTGATCGAGTAATTTGATCAAGGCATCCGGTTCTTCCATTGCCATCGATTCGGTGATTTCAAGTTCGATGCAGTGTGGTGGTGCATTGGTATCTTCCAGAGCCTTGCGCAACATGCTGAGGAAGTGCGGATGGCGGAATTGCACTTGCGATACGTTGACCGACATCATGAAATTACTGAAGCCCAGGCGCTGGATACGCACCAGTTCCTGACAGGCCTGACGCAATACCCATTCGCCGAGTTCGATGATCAGGCCGGAATATTCCGCTATTGGAATAAAGCGATTCGGCGAAATCATGGTGCCGTCTTCGGCCTGCCAGCGCAATAAGGCTTCGGCGCCGACCGGCGCGCGCGTCACCATGTCGATTTGCGGCTGGTAGACGACGAACAGGCGCTTTTCTTCAAATGCGGTGCGCAAGGCATGCATCATGTTGACGCGCTCGCGGATGTCTATGCCCATGCTGCGTGAAAAATAAAGGTGCCCGGTGCGTTGCTGCATTTTGGCGCGCTTCAATGAGATATGGGCATTTTTCAGCGCCTCTACGCCGCGTCCCTTATGTTCGGACAGGCGCACCAGGCCGACGGTGGCGGAAAGTTGCACGTCCTGCCCATCGATGTTGAAAGGCCGTTCAAACTGCGCCAGCACGGCGGCCGGATTGACTTGCACATCGTCGCCGAGCACGCCGAAAGTATCGCCGCCGACGCGCGCCACGACCAGTCTGTCACCCAGACGCGATTGCAGGCGGGCGGCAACGGCCAGCAGTAGCAAATCGCCGAATTGGTGACCCAGCGTGTCATTGGTTTCGGCAAAGTGATCGATGTCGATCAGTGCCAGCGTAGTCGGCCGGTTCTTGGAGGAGATCAGGCTTTCATCGATGATTTCCTTGAGACGGGTGCGATTCGGCAGTTTGGTCAGCGAGTCGTAGAAAGCGGAGTTATGCAATCTTGTGACCAGCGTGATATTGGCGAGTCCGACTGAAATATTGCTGCAGAAAACTTCCAGCAGACGCAATTCAATTTCGTTCAACACGCGCCCGGTTTTGAAAAATGCAGTGAAATTACTGGCGGTGCTGCCGGCAAAATGCAGCGCAGTATATTCGCGGCCGTAAATGTGACGGCGTTCATTGAGCGCGCGCGTCAATGTGTGTCCGATGTGGGCATCCTCGAACGTGGAAACAGGGTGATTCAGCAAATCCTGATATGTTCCTGTCGCCGCGACGACGAACAATTCGGTTTCTTCGTTATGCAGAGTTTCCTGTACGCAAAACAAGCCGTTCGTCGGCATATCCAGCAACTGTGCAATTTTTTCCAGCACGCCGGCGCTAAATTCTTCCAGCGTTTGCAATGCCATCAAATCGGTGCTGGCGCGCAGAATCATGTCCAGGCCGCTGCTGCTTGAATTGATGGTGCAGATTTGTTCGTAGGAGCGGATCGCTGCAGTGACAACGGTAAACAGCTTGATGCGCGTCAGTTCGGATTTTGTCTTGTAATCGTTGATGTCGAACTGCTGGATGGCATCGATCTCCGGTGCATAGCCGGGTTGGCCGGTGCGTAAAATAATGCGCACCTCGGCGCGATGCAGTACATCGCGGATGTAATGAACAAGTTGCAGGCCTTCATCCTGCTGCTCCATGACAACGTCCAGCAAAATGACCGCAACATTCGGTTCATTTGCCAGGATGTCGCGTGCTTGCTGCGCGGAATAAGCGTGCAAAAACGCCAGGGGACGGTTTTGTATTTCAACGTTACTGAGCGCAAAGGTGGTTGCCGAATGGACGTCAGCATCATCATCGATGATCATGACCTGCCAGACATCCTTGTTTGTTCCCAAAGCATTGTTTTCGGATGCGGATATTGCTTCATCCAGAAATACAAGGTCATCCTCACTATGGCTGACCGACTTGCTCATGTTGCCT
>NZ_JBEBPO010000063.1:0-14525 GCF_040395855.1 Herminiimonas fonticola
TGCGGCGTTTTTTATTGGTGACGTTTATTTACTTCGCTTATATTCGATACTTACTTCGTCGTCCCGCGCTTCACGCCTTCCAGCATACTGAGCGCCAACGCTTCCGCCACGCGTATGCCATCGATCGCCGCCGACATGATGCCGCCGGCATAACCGGCGCCTTCACCCGCCGGGAACAAACCACGTGTGTTGATGCTTTGCAAATCGTCGTCGTTACGCTTGATGCTGACTGGCGAAGACGTGCGTGTTTCCACGCCGGTCAATACCGCATCGTTCATTGAAAAACCCTTGATCTGTTTTTCAAGCGCCGGCAATGCTTCGCGGATCGCTTCAATCACATACGTTGGCAACGACGGATTCAAGTCACCGAGCTTGACGCCCGGTTTGTATGACGGAATCACGGAACCGAATTCGGTTGATGGCCGGTTCGCAATGAAATCACCGACCAGTTGACCAGGCGCATCGTAATTGCCGCCGCCCAGCTCGAACGCGCGCTCTTCCCATTGCCGCTGGAATTCCATGCCGGCCAAAGGACCGCCGGGGTAATCTTTCGGCGTAATGCCGACCACGATACCGGCGTTGGCATTGCGTTCATTGCGCGAGTACTGGCTCATGCCGTTGGTCACCAGACGACCCGGCTCCGATGCGGCAGCCACCACCGTGCCGCCCGGGCACATGCAAAAACTGTAGACCGAACGGCCATTGCTGGCGTGATAAACAAGTTTGTAATCGGCGGCACCCAATACCGGATGGCCGGCGTTCGGGCCCAAACGACAGGCGTCGATCAGCGATTGCGGATGTTCGATACGGAAGCCGATAGAAAACGGTTTCGGCTCAAGGTAAATGCCGCGTGCATGCAGCATCTGGAAGGTGTCGCGCGCGCTGTGACCGATCGCGAGTACGACGTGATCGGTGGCGATGTGCGAGCCGTCCGCCAGCTGGAGTCCCGTGACCTTGCCGTCTGCTATCTCGATGTCATCGACCTTGCTCTCGAAACGGAATTCTCCACCCAATTGCACAATCGTTTCGCGCATCAGTTCCACCATCTTCACCAGACGGAAGGTGCCGATGTGCGGCTTGCTGACGTACATGATTTCTTCCGGCGCATCGGCCTTGACGAATTCCATCAACACTTTGCGGCCGTAATGCTTGGGATCCTTGACCTGCGTCCACAGCTTGCCATCGGAGAAAGTGCCGGCGCCACCTTCGCCGAATTGCACATTCGACTCCGGATTCAGCTCGCGTTTGCGCCACAGGCCGAAGGTATCCTTGGTGCGTTCGCGCACTTCCTTGCCGCGCTCCAGAATGATGGGGCGAAAACCCATTTGCGCCAGTATCAGCGCCGCGAAAATGCCGCAAGGGCCGAAACCGATGACAACCGGACGCGTCGTCAGATCAGCCGGTGCCTGTGCCACAAAATGGTAGCTGGTGTCCGGTGCAATCGTGACGTGGCGATTGCCTTGCAGACGCTTCGCATGCTGGTCCTGATCGCGCACTTCGACGTCCAGCGTATAGACCATGATGATCGCGTTCTTCTTGCGCGCATCGTAACCGCGACGAAAAACCGTGTGCTTGATCAGGTCGCCGGCATCGATGCCAAGGCGCGCCACGATCGCGGATCGCAGGTCTTCTTCGGTATGGTCTAAAGGGAGTTGAACGTCAGTGAGTCGCAGCATGCCTGTTTCTAATCAATTTTGTGAAAATCATCTGCCTGTATCGGTCGGCAGCGCGCTATTTTACTCTACGCATTTTTATTCAAATCGAGAACACAGGAAAAGCGCTGCTACACAGAAAAAACAGCCGCATCAATCGCACATGGTTACGCATGGACTTAACAAATTTTGCAATTGTCTCAACGACATGAAAATGACAGCGGCATCACACTAACTTTCTCCTATGACAACGATGCTTTGTCCTCTACGCAACGCATTCATTTCCAAACTCCCATATATATGGCTATCGCATTGACTGCCGGAAACTATTTGTTTATGGTAAATGACGGCACAACAGCATCATATAAAAATACTTGTGCCTCCAATAAGCAAAATGAGACGTTCATAGAACGCGTAACGGAGACCGAAAAGGAGTGCACATGAATGCAATTGCGAACAACGCGCAATCTGTCATCAATGCAACAGGAAGCTCGCTGGAATTTTTGTCTTTCACTCTGGGCAAGGAAGAGTACGGCATCTCGATTCAGAAGGTGCAGGAGTTGCGCGGCTACGATACCGTCACGCGCATCGCCAACGCACCCGAGTTTGTCAAAGGCGTAGTCAATCTGCGCGGCATCATCGTCCCCATCATCGACATGCGCATCAAGTTCAAGCTCGGTACGCCGAGCTATGACCAGTTCACCGTCGTCGTGATTCTCAATCTGGAAAATCACGTCGTCGGCATGGTGGTGGACAGCGTATCGGACGTCATCACATTAACGCCGGAACAAATCAAACCGCCGCCGGAAATGAACAGCGTCCTTGCCAACGATTATCTGCTCGGCCTGGGAACAGTCGATGAGCGCATGCTGATACTCATCGATATCGAAAAATTGATGTCCGGCGCGGATATGGGATTGGCGGAACGCAGTCTCGCCTGACGTCGCGCGCCGTCAGCCCACCCAGCACCCGGCCTCACCCAGCCGGGAAATTGTATTCCTCCGATTGCAGTTATTCACCTGTTTGCCTTGAGACTGACATGTTAAAAAATATAACCATCAAATCCCTGCTTTTATTCGTCATGGGAATACTTTCCCTCTTGCTGATAGCAACCGGCGTTCTGGGATTGACCTCGCTTGATGCGACCAACAAGGCATTGAAAAGCGTGTACGAAGATCGCACCGTGCCTATCGGACAATTGAATACCGTCATCACGTTATCGACCATCAATCAACTCGATCTCGCTGCATCGATTTACGGTGATCCCGGCCTGGTCATTCCAAAGATGGATGCGATTGAAAAACACTCGAAGGAAATCAATCAGGCTTTCGATGCTTTCATGACCAGCACCCTGACGCCGGAAGCGAAAGTACTGGCAGATAAATTTGCCGCCGACCGCAAGGTCTTTCTCGAAAAAGCGCTGCAGCCGGCAATCGCCGCCTCGCGCGGCGGCAATGTATTGCGCGTGACGGAAATCGTCAACGGCCCGATGGAAGAATTGATTACTCCGGTGCGTGCTGGCGTCGCCGCATTGATCGATCTGGAATTGCGTGAAGCGAAAAAAGCATTCGAGGAATCGCAGACGCGCTTTGTCATGGTGCGCAATATTTCGATAGGCGCCATCATCTTCGGCGTACTGCTGGCAGGCTTCATGGCATTCTGGCTGATCCGCCTGATCGCACGCCCTCTGCACGAAGCAGTGCAGGTTGCGCGCAGCGTCGCGGCCGGCGACCTGACGCAGCACATCAATGTGAATTCCACCAATGAAACCGGGCAATTGCTGCAGGCGCTCAAGGACATGAACGACAGTTTGTCCAAAACCGTCAGCGCAGTGCGACACGGCACTGAAACCATCACCGTCGCATCGGGTGAAATTGCCTCCGGCAATGCCGATCTCTCCAGCCGTACCGAAGCGCAGGCTGGATCGCTGGAAGAAACTGCCAGCTCGATGGAAGAACTGACGTCAACCGTGCGCCAGAATGCCGACAATGCACGGCAGGCCAATCAGCTGGTCGTGTCTGCCACCGAAGTCGCCGTCAAGGGCGGTAGCGTGGTCAGCCAGGTGGTGACGACAATGGGTTCGATCAAGGACAGCTCGCGCAAGATCGTCGATATCATCGGCGTCATCGACAGCATTGCTTTCCAGACCAATATTCTGGCCTTGAATGCGGCAGTGGAAGCGGCGCGTGCCGGCGAACAGGGTCGCGGCTTTGCAGTAGTCGCCAGCGAGGTACGCAATCTGGCGCAACGCAGTGCCAGCGCTGCCAAGGAAATCAAGGCGCTGATCGACGACTCCGTACACAAGGTCGATGCCGGCAGCAAGCTGGTCGATCAAGCCGGCAGCACGATGCAGGAGATTGTCACTTCGGTCAAACACGTGGCCGACATCATGAGTGAAATCACCTCGGCCAGCCAGGAACAGAGCGATGGCATCGAACAGGTCAACCAGGCGATCAGCCAGATGGATGAAATGACGCAGCAAAACGCGGCACTGGTCGAACAAGCTGCTGCAGCGGCGCAAAGCATGCAGGATCAGGCAGTTGAACTGTCTGGTGCTGTCGCCGCCTTCAAGCTTGACGCTGGCAACACTATGTCGGCGACATCAACATCGGCAAAACGTGCAGCACCTGTCTTGCAAGCCGTCAAACCGGAGACCAAACTAAAAGCACTGACTGCCGCACCACAGAAACAGCTGGAAACCAAACCGCAAAAACCGGTCAGCGCCGACAAGAGCGGCGACGACTGGGAAGAATTTTAAGCAGAAAACCGCAGGGCGAATCAGGGAGAACAAGTAACGGTACGCCTGATCGGCGCAAGCGCTACTCGATGCATGCAAGCCGGCACACCTGGCTTGCATGCATTTTTATTTTCCGCCCGTGATTCCGCTGTCGCCATGCTCGCGACCTGTCGGCCGCAGCGATAAAAATCTTCGGGCAATTGTTCTTGCGCCGGTATTGATGGACAATAGCGCGCCGGCAAGTGGAATGCTGCTTGCGCATGACGGCCGGCTCCAGACCTCCCTGAAAACTCGCATCCTTTTGTCACTGAACTGAACATGACCTCATCAAGCAAGAGCAAAACCGTAGCTGCGTCAGACAAACCTGCATTCATCGTCAGAAATTCACCGATACACGGACGCGGCGTTTTTGCCACGCGCAATATTCCGGCCGACACGCTTTTGATCGAATACGAAGGCGAACGTATCAGCGAAAAACAGGCTGCCAAGCGCCACGGCACCGATCCGGAAAATCCGTATCACACCTTCTTCTTCAGCCTTGAGAGCGGCAAGATGATTGATGGCGGCGTCGATGGCAGCGATGCGCGCTGGATCAATCACGCATGCGAACCGAACTGCGAAGCGCGCGAAGAAAAGAAACGCGTCTATATTTACACTTTGCGGGATATCAAACGCGGCGAGGAATTCAATTACGATTACGGCCTGGTAGTCGATGATCGTCAAACCAAGGCATTAAAAAAGGCTTACGAATGCCGTTGCGGCGCGGCGAGCTGCCGGCACACGATGCTGGCGCCGCCGGAAAAAAAGAAGAAGAGCAAGAAAAAAAGCAAAAAGGACTGATGCAATAAAAAAGGCGGATGACTGAAAAGTCATTCGCCTTTTTAACGTTTATACCGAAGAATTTAGTTCGGACTAAAAATCTTCAGCCCGATAATCCCGCTGACAATCAACAGAATGCAGATAATGCGCGCTACCGTCGCCGGTTCCCCCAGCAATATCATTCCCAGAGTAACCGTACCTACCGCACCGATCCCGGTCCATACCGCATAAGCGGTCCCCACCGGCAACGTTTTCATTGCCAAACCCAGCAGCACAATACTGATCACCATCGCAGTCACGGTACCGACAGTCGGCCACAACCTCGTAAAGCCATCTGTGTATTTGAGCCCGATCGCCCATACAACTTCAAACAAACCTGCAACAGCAAGAATTAGCCAAGGCATATTTTGATTCTCCACATAGCCGAGGCCGTCCCCGATTGATGATGGAGCGGTGAGGTCGTCCCCACGTCCTTGTTCCGGATTGATGCGCGGCCAGGAAGAATGGCGATATGTTACCGATGCGCAAGCCAAATATTAGCAAACATCGCATCCTTCTGCAGGCCCGACCCAAAGACGATTGCCAAGACCATGCGTATCTGGAAGGTTGCCGGACTACAAGACACCATATTCACATAAAGAATATCTGATATCAGAAAAGGAAATTGGTGCGCCGCGACAAGAATCCATATAATTCAGTTGTCTCCTCTATGTCTCCTCCTTTGATATAGATTCAGCCCGCCTTCTTGTGCGGGCTTTTTTTTGCCTGCTCGATCCGAACGCCGGAATTTTACGCAAACCGGCCTGCAACAACAAGCTATAAGGCGGCAGCGCACCTTTATAAAGCGATATTCACAAATCGAATATCGGATATCAGAAATCAGAATTGGCTTTGCTACAGTCGCAGCCCTATACTTCACCTGTCTCCTCTATGTCTCCTCCTTTGATATAGATTCAGCCCGCTCCCGCAGCGGGCTTTTTTTTGCCCGTGAAAAGCTGACTGTTCACCCGCTTTATAACTTGGGCGCCTGATAACAGAAACAGTCCTGCGCATGATCGTTCACCATGCCGATTGCCTGCATATAGGCGTAGATGATGGTCGAACCGACAAACTTGAAGCCGCGCTTGGCCAGATCTTTGGACAATTGATCCGATAAAGGGGTCCTGGCCGGCGTTTCATTGATGCTCGCACGCGTATTCAAAATCGGCTTGCCATCCACATAAGCCCATAAAAATGCATCCAGGCTGCCGACGTCTTCGCACAAACGCAGATAAGCCTGGGCATTGTTGATCGTGGCCGCCACTTTCAGGCGATTGCGCACGATACCGGGATTGGCCAGTAAGCCGGCGACTTTATCCGCGTCGTAAGCGGCGATCTTTTTGGCATCCCACTGATCGAAGGCAACACGATAGTTTTCGCGCTTGTTGAGTATGGTCGACCAGCTCAAACCGGCCTGGGCACCTTCCAGATTCAGCATTTCAAACAAACGCGTTTCATCGTGGCAGGGCACGCCCCATTCTTCATCGTGATATTTGAGATACAGCGGATTGGCTGGATTGGCCCAGCTGCAGCGAGCAAGCGTCATGTTTGAAGAGTTCCGGAAGAGTGGGGCGACAAGCAGACATTATCGTCGATACGGTCTTGCGAAATAAGCACCGTGCAAACATCTTGTTTAATCGCTTGTACAAATTTCCGCCTTGATCAAGAATGGCGCCTTCCATACAGGATGACGCAAGCATGGCATCCAGCTGAAGCGGAACGTCATGCGTTTGTCCCTGCAAATATCTACAGCCAGCTCTTACTTATGCCTGATCACGCAATATCCTCACGCACAGTCGCCGTCATCGGCGGCGGCCCGGCCGGCCTGATGGCGGCAGAAGTGCTGATTGCGCACGGCGTGGCGGTGGATCTGTACGACGCCATGCCTTCCGTCGGTCGCAAATTCCTGCTGGCCGGCAAAGGCGGGATGAACCTGACACATAGCGAAGCAAGCGCAGCCTTCCTGTCGCGTTACGGCAGCCGCGCGCCGCAGATCGCCCCGATGTTGCAAGCCTTCGGCCCGGATGCGCTGCGCGCATGGGTGCATGAACTCGGCATCAGCACTTTCGTCGGTTCGTCGGGACGCGTCTTTCCAACCGATATGAAAGCCGCGCCACTGTTGCGCGCATGGCTGAAGCGCCTGCGCGATGCCGGCGTCAGATTTCACATGCGTCATCGCTGGCTGGGGTGGGACGAGGCAGGCAATCTGCGTTTCGCCACGCCGGACGGCGAACACAAGGCACAGTCCGATGCGACGATACTGGCGCTGGGCGGCGGCAGTTGGGCGCGACTGGGTTCGGATGGCGCATGGCTGCCATTGCTGGCGCAGCACGGGATTGCGGCGGCGCCGCTGAAACCGGCCAACTGCGGCTTCGATATCGGCTGGAGCGCGCATTTTCAGGAACGCTTCGCCGGCCAGCCGGTCAAGGCGGTAGTTGCCAGTTGCGTCGCGGCCGATGGCATCGAATACAAACGGCAGGGCGAATTTGTCGTCACCGGCACCGGCATTGAAGGCAGCCTGATCTATGCCATGTCGGCGCACTTGCGCGAGCAGATCATCCGGCAGGGTAACGCAATACTGACGCTGGATCTGGCACCCGGCAAAACTTTCGAGCGCGTCCTTGACGAAGTTTCCCAGCCGCGCGGCGCGCGTTCCATGGCCAGCCATTTGCAAAGCAAGGTCGGCATTGCCGGCGTGAAGGCAGGATTGTTGCGCGAAGTGGTGGCGAAAGAGGATTACGCACATCCGCACAAACTGGCACAGGCTATCAAGGCCTTGCCGCTGCAACTGCTTGCAACCCGCCCGCTGGATGAAGCCATCAGCAGTGCCGGCGGCGTGCTGTTTGAAACACTGGACGAACAGCTGATGGCGCCCGCCATGCCCGGCGTATTTTGCGCCGGCGAGATGCTGGATTGGGAAGCACCGACAGGCGGCTATCTGCTCAGCGCCTGTTTTGCCAGCGGACGCAGCGCCGGTCTGGGCGCTGCGGCATGGCTGCAAGCCAAAGATCCGCAATAAAATCTACGCGTCAAACCAGGCCGCGACTGCTCAATTCCTTCTTGATGTAGGCATAAAACACCGGCGCTGCCACCACGCCGGGAATGCCGAATATCGACTCCATCACCAGCATTGCCGTCAGCAATTCCCAGGTGCGTGCATCGATATGATGGCCGATGATTTTCGCATTCAGGAAATACTCCAGCTTGTGTATCGTCATCAGGAACAGCAACGACCCCAATGCGGTATGCAGCGAATGCGACAGACCGATGATCACCAGTATGGTGTTTGAAATCAGATTGCCTATCACCGGCAGCAAGCCGACGATGAAGGTCACCGCGACCATCGTCTTGCGCAAGGGCAGTTCGATGCCGGCCAGCGGCAGGATCACGATCAGGTAAATACCGGTCAGCACCGCATTGATGGCGGCAATACGCACCTGCGCAAACACGATATTGCGGAACGCCTCATGCAGGACCACGACGCGCACATGCAGCGCCGCGGCCAGCGGTTTATAGCTGCGCGTGGTCGTGGTGTCGTACAGCGCAGCCATCGCACCGATGATCATGCCGATCAGGATATGCGCCAATATACGGCCCGCCTCACTACCCATGGAACGCGCTTCCAGTGCATGTGCACGCAACCAGCCGGTAAGCATGTCGCGCAAGGCTTCTGCATCGACCGGAATATAGGTGGCCATCCACGCCGGAATCTGGCTACGCGAAGCTTCCAGAATATCGGCCATTTTTTGCAGCAGCACCGAAATTCTGCCGGCATCGCTTTGCAGAAAACGGAAAGCGCCCCAGATCCCCATCGTCAATGCCGCCACAATGAAGCAACTCAATAAAGCCACCGCCACCACCTGTGCCCGTCGTCCGACCAACTTCTTGCCCAGCTTGGGCGCCAGCAACTGCACCAGCGAATACACCAGTAAACCGGAGAAAAGTGCCGCCAGCAAACCCTGATGCATGACGAGCAGCAGGGCTGCGGCCGCCAGAACATAGGAAGCGATGACAACGGCATTGAATTTGGCGGAGGCGAGCATGAGTGAACCGGGTAAGGTGAGCAGATTATTTTTTCAGGGGAATCGGATTGTTGCGCGGCACCGGCACCGCTGTCACGCCGTTTTTCGGACTGCCTTCAATCAGTCTGTCGGAATAGGTCAGGTACACCAGCGTATTGCGCAGCGGGTCGACCACGCGCACGATATGCAGACGCTTGAATACGATCGACTGGCGTTCCGAAAATACTTCTTCCTGCTGCGGCAGTTTTCCGGTGAAACGCAGCGTATCGCCTACCTGCCGGCACGCTATTGACGCATCCGCCGTGTCTTCGGCCAGGCCGACCGTGCCGCTGATGCCGCCGGTACGCGCGCGCGAAACGTAACATGACACGCCCACGACCTTCGGATCGTCGTAGGCTTCAATCACGATGCGATCATTCTTGCCGAGAAAACGGAATACCGTGCTGACCTCGCCGATTTCTTCTGCATGCAAGGGCAAGGCCGGCAAGACCAGCGCAATGGCAGTCAGCATGCTTGCCGCAAGATTTTTCTGCATGGGTTTCTCCTTTGTTACAAGCAACTTAACACGGTCAGGCTTGGCGAGCTGCAGACAGGTTACGCGCACAGGCGGCAACTGAAACGCTGCGACGGCAAACAAATCCGTCTGCACAATGCAGGCAGCAGATGCGACATGCAAGCCAAAATGCAATAATTCCACATCCAAAACTTCTACAGGAACCTCACATGATTCTCGAACTCGTCGATATCCGCATCCAGCCGGGCAAGCAAACCGAATTTGACGCTGCCGTGCAACGCGGCCTGGAACAGGTCATCGCCAAGGCCAAAGGCTACAAACAGCATGTGATCAACAAATGCATAGAAACACCTGAACGTTACGTCATCCAGATTTACTGGGAAACGTTGGAAAATCACACTGTCGATTTCCGCGAATCGCCGGCATTCCAGGAGTGGCGTGCAATTGTCGGCCCATTCTTCGCCGCACCGCCCACTGTCGAACATTTCAATCTGTTGTCCAAATCGGCCTGAATCGTCGATCTATCCAGCCAGATGTAAAAAAGCCTCCATGCTGCGGCAATCGCAGATCGAGGCTTTTTTACGTCCCGCACGTATTCCAGCTTCAGGCTTATTTCTTTTCCGGATGATAGCTTTTGAAATTTTCCGCATAATCGCGGAAATTTTCGCGCAACATCTTTTCATACTCGGTACGGAAATACGCAACCGCGCCTTCTATCTGATCCTTGAACGTCGTTTCCGATGGTGCATCGCCGGACGCGACAAATGCTCCGAAACGGGCACTGGCAAACATCATGGATGCGCATACCTGGCCGGCTGCCGCACCTTTGGAATTTTCATTCGCAAGCTGGATAAAGGTATCGGCCATATCCCAGAATTTTTGATTTGGATCCGGCGGTGCCGGCGGTTTTCTGGAAATGTCTTTGGCCTTGAAATTGTCGTCGCTCATGATAAAAGTATCGAATAAAAAATGATGGAATCAGGGATTGCAGACTATTGCACTGTCTGACTGGAGTGGCAGCATCTCAACAACGCCAGCGGCGCAAGCGGCGGCACAGGGTGGTTTACACGGCACGGCATTTTGCGCTTGCAGCACTATAGCGCAAAAATGCCATCGCCCATATCTGCTCCGGCTAACTGCCTGTCACGCGATCCTGCATGAAATAAAATCCCGCATCAGTTCGCTTCGGGCGCCAGCGCAACAAACTCACCTTGCAAGATGCCCGCTTGCCGCCCCTCATATTCCAGCACCGATGTGACGGAAATACGGGCCCGTCCCCTGCGCTCGAAAGTGCGCACGAAGCGCTGCCAGGCGGCTGGCTCGGCGATATATGCACGCGCCGTAAAGGTGCCGCTGATCGGCAATTCATACTGCATGGTGTTGCCTTGAATGACCAGCCGGCTGGCTATGCCGGCAGTATTGAGTCGTACATGCAGCAGCGACCATGCAGCAAGTATCGCCACGGCGGAAGCGCTGCCGCCAAATACGGTTTCCTGATGATTGATATTCGGCGCCAGTGGCGCAGACAGGATCACTTCATTCGGCTGCACGCTTGACACCTCTACCTGCATCGCCCTGGATAGGGGAATGTGATCGTACAAATATTGCTGCACTGTCTGTTCGTTCAATGCCTGTCCTTTCATGCGCCCGAAGAAAAACTCAATTGCGCGGGTCTTTTTGCTCGTTCAGCCTGGTCAACAAGGCCAGTTGCTCCTTCTGCAGATCCAGCAGCATGTTCCATTGCCCTTCTCGCAGCATATCCATTTTTTCATGCAGCAGCATGATCTCCAGTTCCGCTTTCAGGTTTACTTCGTAATCGTGCTGCGCATTCAAACGGTCTTTTTCAGCCTGCCGGTTTTGCGACATCAGGATGATGGGCGCCTGTATCGCCGCCAGCATCGACAAGACCAGATTCAATAAAATATAAGGGTAGGGATCGAAGGCCTTGTCGTAGTGGAGCAAAACCAGGGAATTCAGGCTTATCCATGCCAGCATCGTGGCGGCGAACAAACCGATGAAAAACCAGGAGCCGCCGAATGCAGCCACCGCATCGGCGGCACGCTGTCCCCGACTGGTCTTTTCCGCATAATCCTTGCTGACATCGCGCGCGATATGGGTACGCCCGGCCATATGGTGCATGACCTTGCGCGCGCTCTCATCCAGCTCCTCGTAAGGTATGCCAAACAATTTTCTGGCTGCAGCATCGTGCTTATGCATGGTCTGTTCCTGTCGGCGGGCGTGCGGGATTCATGCGGGCATCATCGCCATCACCAGGGATCGTAGGTGCCGATGTTCCATAATCTGCCTTCCAGGTCGAGGCAACTGAAACCGCGTCCGCCGTAATCCTCGAATTTGATCTCGATCACGATCTTCGCACCCGCCGCCTTCGCCCGCGCATAAACCACATCTGCATCGTCCACAATCAGATACGAACTCTGCGTTTCCACACCGCCGATCTCATCCGGCTGCCGGATCAGCTTGCCCCATTCGCTTTCCTTGCTGACCGAGCCGAGCATGATCATGCCCTTGCCCAATGTCAGTTGCGCATGCGCGATACTGCCGTCCGGATTGGCATAGACTGCCTGCTTTTCAAAACCGAAGATGTCGCACAACCATGCAATCGCGGCCGGTGCATCCCGGTAACGCAGGCAGGGGATGATGCGGGACTGGGTATTTTCCGTAATCATGTCGAACGCCTCCTGTGCAATCGGACCTTGTGGCTAGTACCAACCATTCATGCGACAACATCATTTTTCAACAGTTCCGAACGGCTCCTCGAATTGCCTGAGCTGCCGGTTATGCAGGCCGGCCAGCAACACCACAGCCACCGTTGCACCAAGAAATGCCATCCACATATCAGACTGGGTATCCCATTGATCGCCTTGCGTGCCAAGAAACTCGTCTGCGCCCTGGCCCATGATCAGTGCGGCCCACCATTCGATCAATTCATACCAGGCGCTGATGGCCATCGCAACACAGATGGACAGGAAAGCCAGCATTTTCCTGCCGGACACATATTTGCCCCGCAGCAGAATTTCCTTTGCCACCAATGCCGGCACCAGGCCTTGCCAGAAGTGGCCGAGCTTGTCGTAGGGATTGCGCGCCAGCGATAACAGATCCTGCACCCAGTTACCGACAGGCACACGCGCATACGTATAAGTACCGCCGCCGATCAGGATCAGTGCGTGAATAAAAATCAGGCAGTACAACAGATTCGTCAGCGGAAATCGTCTGTAAGTATAGGCAAGCAGAGGTAGCGCTATCAGTACCGGCATCACTTCCATCAGCCACGTCGCCCTGTCAAACGGTCGAATGGCAGACACCGCAAGCGCAAGGACGATCAAGGCTGCAGCAATCAGCAGGCAGTTTTTTTGATTCATGGCGGAAGGGTTTGGGTTCATGGGCCGGGACACCGATCAAATGTAGGTAAATTTCGCTGCAGAGTGCCAGGATAGCCAGCGTTGCCGTCCATGCTACCCATTCCTGCGCAGCGCGACTATAATAAGCTGCGAAATAAGGGCTAAGTGCCGTGTACAGCACGGCTTCCGCAGCCGAATAAATTCTTATCCAATAGCGTTCAGCAATGAGAATGACAAAAGCCAAGCATCAGTTTGCTGCCTGGATCGCATGTTTTGCGATTCTGATGGCATCGCTTGCGCCTTCCATTTCTCACGCCGTTGCTGCCGCCCAAGGCACACCGAACGCATGGATGGAAATTTGTACCGTCGCCGGCAGCAAGATGGTGATGGTTGACGCCGAACAAACCCAAAAAGCACCGGCCACCAATGAGCAGGCCGTGCATTTTGAACACTGCCCGTTTTGCCTGAGCCACGCCGGCACCATTGGCTTGCCGCCAGCAGCTGATTTTGTCATGCCAGTCGTCAGTGGCGACCACGTTCTCCCTTCCCTGTTCTACCAGTCGTCGCGCCCGCTGTTTGCATGGGCCGTGGCGCAACCGCGCGCTCCTCCCGCTTTTTCCTGATCGTTGCCGAATACCGATAGTCACGCTTGCTGATAGCAGGCGCTCGTCTGTCGGCGTGTCTCCATCTCGAAACAGGAGCTTGCCATGTCTAGCCGACGCAAGTTTGTCATTGCCCTTAATGTCATCGCCATTCTGATTGCAGCGCTGTCGTACAGCATGCATCGCTCTGCCGTATTGCAAACCAACACTTCCTTTTCTGCGGTTGAAATGCAGCTCATTCCACTGCAGACCATGACTGATACGCACCATCCCGGCTGCGCTCCGTCATGCGTCGTCATCAGCCGCTCCGTCCTCGGCATCACGCGCTGATCCGGTGCAGCGCACTTCAATTAATCAAGGAAAACATCATGAAAAAAATATTCTTGGCCGCTCTGTTAAGCGCCTTTTCACTTGCGTCATTCGCACAGATCACTGTCACCGATCCATGGGTGCGTGCCACTGTGCCTGCACAAAAAGCCACCGGCGCCTTCATGCAACTGAGCAGCAAAATCGATACGCGCCTGATCGCGGTCAGCTCACCGGTCGCGCGCGCAGAAATCCATGAAATGGCCATGAAGGACAACGTCATGCGCATGCGCCAGATCGCCGCCCTCGATCTGCCAGCCGGCAAAACCGTTGCATTGAAACCGGGCAGTTATCACGTCATGTTTTTCGACCTGAAGAATCCGATCAAGGAAGGCGATGTCGTGCCACTGACGCTGGTGTTTGAAGATAAAGACAAGAAGCGCGAGACGCTTGAGTTGAAGGTGCCGGCACGCGC
>NZ_JBEBPO010000064.1:0-14322 GCF_040395855.1 Herminiimonas fonticola
AGGCCGTAACCGTAACGCGCTTTATGCCATGTGCGAGGTCTTGCTTATTGACTTGTTTAATGACTTGTTTCAAATGCGAGTAAACGTTATTTCAAATGCTATGATTACCCCCTTTTGCGGGCTGTTTCGCCGCATCCGCCAACTCGGTCGGATACTAATTTCTGTTGTATATACTGGGAACGGTTGATAACGTGCGTTTAACTTCCATTAAATTATCTGGATTCAAGTCTTTCGTCGATCCGACGAACTTTCAAGTGCCGGGCCAATTAGTGGGTGTCGTCGGCCCTAACGGTTGTGGTAAATCCAATATTATCGATGCGGTGCGCTGGGTTTTGGGTGAATCCAAGGCTTCCGAGTTGCGCGGCGAGTCGATGCAGGACGTTATTTTCAACGGCACCACGCATCGCAAACCGGCTGGCCGTTCATCGGTCGAGCTGGTGTTCGATAACGGTGAAGGCAAGGCTGCCGGTCAGTGGGGACAGTATGCAGAGATCGCCGTCAAACGCACGTTGACGCGCGATGGCACCTCGACTTACTACATCAATAATCAGGCGGTACGCCGTCGCGATATTCAGGATATTTTCCTCGGCACCGGTCTCGGCCCACGCGCTTACGCGATCATCGGGCAGGGCATGATTTCGCGCATCATCGAAGCGCGCCCTGAAGAGCTGCGTATCTTTCTGGAAGAAGCTGCGGGCGTATCGAAGTACAAGGAACGTCGCCGTGAAACCGAAAATCGCCTGCAAGACACCCGTGAAAATCTATTGCGCGTCGAAGACATCCTGCGCGAGCTGAATGCCAATCTGGAAAAGCTGCAAAGCCAGGCCGCAGTCGCGCAAAAATTCCACGAACTGCAGGCCGATCAGGACGAGAAACAAAAACTGCTGTGGCTGCTGCGCAAGAATGAAGCGAAAGCCGAGCAGGACAAGCATTTCCGCGATATCGAAAAAGCGCAAGTCGATCTGGAAGAACAGACCGCCAAGCTGCGTCATGTTGAAACCGAGCTTGAACACATGCGCCAGGCGCATTACGGTGCCGGCGATCGCATGCATCAGGCGCAAGGTCATCTGTATCAAACCAATTCCGAAATCGGCAGCCTTGAAGCGCAGATCAAATTCGTCATCGAATCGCGCAGCCGCCTGCAGTCGCAACTCAATTCGCTGACCGCACAACGCGATCAATGGCAGCGTCAGGGCACGCAATATCAGGACGATCTGGTCGAAGCAGAAATGCATCTGGAAGAGCAGGCGATGCGCGTCGAGCAGGCGCAGGAAATTGCGCATAGGGAAAACGATAGGATTCCCGCATTGGAACAGGCATGGCGCGAATCGCAATTGAAGACGACCGAGTCGCGCGGCAAGATCATGCAGGCGCAGCAGCAGATCGAACTTGAATCTGCACATCAACGCAACGCTTCCAACATCTTGTCCGGTTTGACCGTGCGTCGCGAGCGTTTGCAGCAGGAAAAACAGGGCCTGAATCTGCCCGATAGCACGCATCTGTCCAATCTGAAGATGCAGCTGGAAGAAAAACAGGCAACGCTGGAAGAGGCGACCGAACAACTGGAAGCCGCGCAGGAACAATTGCCGAAGCTGGAAGAGGAACGTCGCAGTGCGCAGCAGCAGGTCAATACCGAAACCGCCAACAACGCACAACTCGAAGCGCGTCTGACTGCGTTAAAGCAGTTGCAGGAAAACATACAGACGCAAGGCAAAGTCCAACCGTGGCTGCAAAAACACGAACTGGGTGAATTGCCGCGTCTGTGGCAAAAACTGCAGATCGACCAGGGTTGGGAAACTGCGCTGGAATCGGTGTTGCGTGAACGTACGTCGGCGCTGGAAATGTCGAACCTCGACTGGGCCAAAGCTTTCTTCAACGATGCGCCGCCGGCCAAACTGGCCTTGTTCACGCCGAATGCAACGCCATCCGAAGCGAGTCCGGTACAAGCCGGCCTCAAGCCTTTCCTGAGTTTGCTGCAATTGAACGATCCGGGACTGCGCGCCTTGATGCAGGATTGGCTGCACAACGTTTATGTCGCCGACGATATTGCAGCGGCTTTCGTTGATCGCAATAAATTGCCTAACGGTGCGTATTTCGTCACCAAGCAAGGCCACGTCATCAGCAAATCGAGTGTGCGTTTTTATGCCTCCGATTCCGAGCAGGACGGCATGCTGGCGCGCCAGCAGGAAATCGAAAACATCACCAAGCAATTGCGCGCGCAGCACATGCTGGCCGACGAAGCGAAATCGCGTTCGGTGCGCGCAGAATCTGCGCTGACGCAAGCGACGCAGCGTCTGCAGGAAATTCGCCAGCGCGTGAATACGCTGACGCAAGCAGTACATGGTTTGCAAATCGATGTGATGAAACTGTCGGAAGTGCAGGAACGCTTCAACCAGCGCAGCACGCAGATCGCGACCGATCTTGAAGAGATTGCGATGCAGGAAGCCGAGCAGCAGCAGATCAAGGCCGAATCTGAAGCCAAGTTCGAGCAACTCGATGCCGAGCTGGGCGAACTGCAGGAAAAGCATGAAGAAGGCCAGACCGACTACCTGACGAAAGAGCAGCAACTCAACGATGCACGGCAACGCGTGCGCGAACTGGAGCGTGGCGCGCAGGAAGCGGAATACGCCGAGAAGTCGCAACGCAGCAAGATAGAAGAATTAAAACGCAGCATCGCCACTGCGCTGGAACAGGCGGCGCAACTGTTTGCGAATATGCAGCAAGGCAGTCTGGAGCTGGAAAGCCTGGACGATCAGGCCGCCCAGGCTGGCCTGCAAACCCTGCTCGACAAACGTACGGATCAGGAACGCGCGCTGGCCGATGCCCGTCATGAACTAGATCAGCTGACCCAGCAATTACGCGGCCATGACGAAGCGCGCATGCAGGCTGAACGCAGCCTGCAACCGCAACGCGATCGCATCACTGAGTTGCAACTGAAAGAACAGGCAGCGCGCCTGAATCAGGAACAGTACGCACAGCAACTGATCGAAGCGCAGGCCGATGAAGCGGCGCTGATGGAGAAACTCAACGGCGACCTGCGTCCTTCCTATCTGCAGGGTGAAGTTACCCGTCTGACGAATGCCATCGCGGCTCTGGGCGCAGTCAACCTGGCTGCGCTGGACGAGCTGGCGACGGCATCGGAGCGCAAGAATTTCCTCGATGCGCAAAACGCCGATCTGACCGAAGCGATCAATACGCTGCAGGATGCAATCCACAAGATCGACAAGGAAACGCGCGAACTGTTGCAGGACACCTTCGACAAGGTCAACCATCATTTCGGCGAACTGTTCCCGATTCTGTTCGGCGGCGGCCAGGCCAAACTGATGATGACCGGCGAAGAAATTCTGGATTCCGGCGTGCAGGTCATGGCGCAACCACCGGGCAAGAAAAATGCCACGATTCATCTGTTGTCAGGTGGTGAAAAAGCACTGACTGCAACGGCACTGGTGTTCTCGATGTTCCAGCTGAATCCGGCGCCATTCTGTCTGCTCGATGAGGTCGATGCGCCGCTGGATGATGCCAATACCGAACGCTTCTGCAATATGGTTAAACGGATGTCGGTGCATACGCAATTCCTGTTTATTTCGCATAATAAAATTGCGATGGAAATGGCGCAGCAGCTGATCGGTGTGACGATGCAGGAACAGGGCGTATCGCGGATTGTGGCGGTGGATATGGAGTCCGCCGCAAGTTTTGCGGCGGAAGCGCAAACCGCCTGAACGCCGGCGGTACAGTATGGGTAACACTTAACTTGAACACGGCTTGTGCGGTATCCTGAGCGCAGCGTTGCCGCCTTCGTTTTGGCACGCTGTTTCTGCGAATAACTGCATAAACATGGAACCTTTGGATTTTTATGAATCGATCCGTTTTTTTACATTTTTCCTCCTGCATGGCTAGTGCAATGCAAGGCGACTTTTCCTCTTCGGGGGCCGCATGACAGATCTGCAGATCAGCCTGATGGTGATTGGCGGCGCGATTGTTGTCGGCGTCATTTCCTACAATAAGTGGCAGGAATACAAAGCCAAGAAAAGCGTTGAGCGTGCATTTTCATCGTCGCACGATGATGTATTGATGGTGCCTAGTGAAGAAGGTGCAGCGCCAATCTCCGTTACAGAGTTCAGTGCCGAGCGACGCGAACCGACTTTGTCATCCGACGACCGGAGCTATGCTGCAGCCGACACACCGTTTGAAGGTGCTGAGCCGGAAGAGCGTGCGCAGGAAGAGCTGGATGCGCAGGTAGACATGATGCAATCGGTGGAAGAAAAAGAATTGCCTGTCGATTACCTGATCGATTGCACAATACCGCTGGTCTTGACTACCCAGCTACGCGGCGAAAAAATTCTGCCTGCATTGCAATCCTTGCGCCACGTCGGCAGCAAGCCGGTCAATTTTGCCGGTCAGCATATCGATGGCGGCTGGGAAGCGATCACGCATGGCGGCATCTACAAATCACTGATGGCCGGCGTGCAACTGGCCAATCGCAGCAATGCGCTGAATGAACTGGAGTATTCCGAATTCGTCATGCGCCTGCGCCAGATTGCCGACGATTTCGATGCCGACCCTGATGTGCCGGATATGGCGGAAGTCATGGTGACGGCGCGTTCGCTGCATCATTTCGTCACTGAATACGATGCCAAGCTGAGCGTGAACGTGCAATCCAATGGTGCGCCCTGGTCGGTGACGACCTTGCTGGCGGCACTGGAGCGGCAAGGTTTCGATGTGCGTCCTGAAGGTCGTCTGGTCATGCCGGATGGCGATGGCGGCGTACTGTTCTCGCTATCGACCAATGTCACACTGGCGGAAGAAACGACGAATCGCCTGACCCTTTTGCTGGATGTGCCGGTCGTAGCTCCTGAGCGCGATGGTTTCGGCGCGATGATTGCCTGTGCTCGTTCGCTGTCATCGCGACTCGACGGTACCGTCGTAGACGATAGCAGCCAGCCTTTGTCTGATGCATCCCTGAATGAAATCGGCGGCCAGATCGAAGTGTTCTACGCCGATATGGAAGCAGCGGATATTCCTGCAGGTTCCAACCGGGCCCTGCGTTTGTTCAACTGATCATGCAGCCGGACCTGTTTTCCTCGGCATCGCAACAAAATGCCGCAGTACGTCCGGAAGAAATTCCGGATGCCAGCGATCCGCCTGCACGTGCAGCATGGCTGCGCAGCGAGCTGAATCGTCACAATTACGCCTACCACGTCCTCGACAATCCTTCTGTTCCAGATGCCGAATACGACCAGCTGTTTCATGAGTTGCAGGCACTGGAAAACACACATCCTGACTTGCTGGTTTTCGATTCGCCGACGCAGCGCGTTGGTGCGTTGGCGCTGTCGGCTTTCCCTCCGGTGACGCATTCGGTGCCCATGCTGTCGCTGGGCAACGGCTTTGAAGACGAGGATGTCCTTGCATTCGACAAACGTGTCAGCGAGGGCTTGAATAGTCAGGAAGAAGTTGAATACGCGACCGAACTGAAGTTCGACGGCCTGGCCATCAATCTACGTTATGAAGACGGTGTGCTGGTGCAGGCGGCAACGCGCGGTGATGGCGCCACCGGCGAAAACGTGACCGCCAATATACGCACCGTACGCGAAATCCCGCTGCGTCTGCATACGAACAATCCACCCCGGGTGCTGGATGTGCGCGGCGAAGTCATGATGTACAAGGCCGATCTGGCGAAACTGAATGCGCGCCAGCGCGATGCCGGCGCCAAGGAATTTGCCAATCCGCGCAATGCAGCGGCCGGCAGCCTGCGCCAGCTCGACTCACGCATTACCGCACAGCGCAGCTTGCGTTTTTTTGCCTACGGCATAGGCTTGCTGGAAGGTGCCGACATGCCGGCATCGCATTCCGCCTTGCTCGACTGGTATGCGGAACTCGGGATTCCAGTGTGCGATGAGCGTGCAGTAGTCAGGGGCGCGCAGGGTCTGCTTGAATTTTATAAAGCCACGGGTGAAAAGCGCCCGCAATTGCCGTATGAAATTGACGGCGTGGTGTACAAGGTCAATCGCGTCGACCAGCAACAACAGCTCGGCTTCGTTTCGCGCGCACCGCGCTTTGCCATTGCGCATAAATTTCCGGCAGAAGAAGCGCTGACGACCGTACAGGATATCGAAGTGCAGGTCGGTCGTACCGGTGCGATTACGCCGGTGGCGCGTCTCGCGCCGGTATTGGTCGGCGGCGTCACCGTGACCAATGCAACGCTGCATAATGAAGATGAAGTACGGCGCAAGGATATCCAGATCGGTGACACGGTAATCGTGCGCCGCGCCGGCGATGTGATTCCGGAGGTGGTGTCGTTTGTACCGGAACGTCGGCCTGCAACGGTACGTCCGTTTGTCATGCCGTCAAGCTGTCCGGTGTGCGGTTCGCCTATCGTGCGACTGGAAGATGAAGCGATTGCGCGCTGTTCCGGCGGCTGGGTCAAGTGCGCGGCGCAGCGCAAGGGCGGCTTGCTGCATTTCGTCTCGCGTCGGGCGATGGATGTGGAAGGCCTGGGCGATCAACTGGTGGAACAACTGGTCGACAAGCACATCATCACGACGGCCGCCGATTTATACAAACTTGGTTTTCGTGCACTGGCTGAACTTGAGCGGATGGCGGACAAGTCGGCGCAGAATGTGCTGGATGCGCTGGAAAAATCGAAATCGACGACATTGGCGCGCTTTATTTATGCACTGGGCATACGCCATGTAGGTGAAGCGACGGCCAAGGAACTGGCGCGTCATTTCGGCAATCTGGATGCATTGCTGCAGGCATCGGAAGAGCAATTGCTGGAAGTGGCGGATATCGGCCCGGTGGTGGCAAAGTCCATCATGACTTTCCTTGCTGATCCGCTTAATGTCGAATTGATTGAACAACTGCAGGCCGCGGGTGTCAGATGGCCTGAACATATAGTCGAAAACAAGCCCAAGCCATTAGCAGGAAAAACCTTTGTATTGACCGGCACTTTGCCTACACTCAGTCGCGATGCGGCCGCTGAAAAAATCGAGGCAGCAGGCGGTAAGGTCGCCGGTTCGGTTTCAAAAAAAACCAGCTATGTGGTGGCTGGTGCTGAGGCCGGCAGCAAACTCGCCAAGGCTGAAGAGCTGGGTGTAACGATACTTGATGAAGCTGGATTGCTTCAATTACTGGATAGCGATGAACAAGATTAGAAAAGCAGTATTTCCGGTGGCAGGCCTGGGCAGCCGTTTCCTGCCCGCCACCAAGGCGCAGCCGAAAGAGATGCTGCCGATAGTCGATAAACCGCTGATTCAATATGCAGTGGAAGAGGCCGTTGCTGCCGGCATCACGGAAATGGTCTTCATTACCGGCCGCAACAAGCGCGCGATCGAAGATCATTTCGATACCGCATACGAACTGGAAAGCGAACTGGAAGCGGCAGGTAAAACCGCGTTACTGGAATTCGTACGAAATGTAATTCCCAAGCATGTGAATTGCATTTACATCCGCCAATCTGCGCCGCTGGGCCTGGGTCATGCCGTGCTGTGCGCCCGTCCGGTAGTCGGCAACGAACCGTTTGCGGTACTGCTGGCGGATGATTTCATGGATACGGCGGCCGGCACCGCGCCGGTGCTGGCACAGATGGTCGAAATTTTTGAACGCGAAGGCAACAGCATCCTTGCCGTGCAGGATGTGCCGCGCGCAGAAACCAGACAATACGGCATCGTCAGCGCCACGCCGTATCAGGACAAGCTGGAACAGGTCGATGCGATCGTTGAAAAGCCGCAGCCCGAAGATGCGCCTTCGACACTGGCGGTGGTCGGGCGTTACATATTGAGCGGCAGGATATTCGATTACCTGGAAAACGTGAGCCAGGGCGCCGGCGGCGAAATACAGTTGACCGACGGCATTGCGGCGCTGATGCGGGACCAAAAGGTGCTGGCTTACCGTTATGACGGTCAGCGGTATGATTGTGGTTCCAAGCTGGGTTACCTGAAGGCGATGGTGGCGATGGGGCGCAAGCATCCGGAAACCGGCGCCGCCTTTACGGAATATTTGAAGACACTGAAATGACGGTAAGAGAAATACTGAAGATGGGCGATCCGCGCTTGTTGCGGGTAGCTGAACCGGTGAAAGAATTCAATACACCGGAACTTGATGCGCTGATTGCCGACATGTTCGATACCATGTATGCGGCGAATGGCGCAGGTCTGGCGGCGCCGCAAATTGGCGTGAATCTGCGTCTGGTGATTTACGGCTTCAAGCAAAACACGCGCTACCCCGATGCACCGCCGGTGCCGGAAACGGTATTGATCAATCCCAAGTTGCGGCCGCTTTCTTCCGAGCGGGAAGAGGGTTGGGAAGGCTGCCTGTCCGTGCCCGGTTTGCGCGGCGTGGTGCCGCGTTTCAGTTCGCTGCACTATGAAGGTTTCGATCAGTACGGCAATGCAATCAATCGCGATGTCGACGGTTTTCATGCGCGTGTAGTGCAGCATGAATGCGATCATCTGGATGGCATCCTGTATCCGATGCGCATCGAGGATTTCGCGCAGTTCGGCTATGTCGATGTACTGTTTCCTGAAATGGACCCGAACGAAGACGACTGATCTGCCGGCATCCTGTCCGGTATTTCATGCGCGCCGTTTCCACGGCATATTTTCTGCAGTATGTTCAGAATCTGCAGCGTGTCACGCTGCAGAGAATTCACCCAGTATAAAAGCCTCGAATTCTACCGCTGGCAAAGGCTTGCTGTAATGATAGCCTTGCGCTTCGTGGCATCCTTCCGCGCGTAGAAAAGCCAGTTGCTCCACCGTTTCCACGCCTTCTGCGATAGTTTGCAAGCCGAGATTTTTCGCCATGCCGATGATGGCGCTGACGATGGCCTTGTCTTCCGCATCGGTGCTGATGTCGCGCACGAAGGATTGGTCGATTTTCAGCTTGTAGACCTTGAATTGTTTCAGGTAACTGAGTGAGGAATAGCCGGTGCCGAAATCATCTATCGACATACGCACGCCGCGTTCATGCAAACTGTTCATCATCGCGATGGCGCCTTGCGGGTCGTGCATGGCTACGCCTTCGGTCAATTCCAGTTCCAGATATTGCGGTGAAAAATCCTCCTCTTGCAGAATGCGCATGACCAGGTTGGGCAGGCCGGCGTGACGGAATTGCACGGCCGACAGATTGACTGCCATGATCAATTTATCCAGGCCGCACTGGTGCCATTTTTTCGCCTGCGCGACGGCAACGCGCAGCACCCATTCGCCTATCTGCAGAATCAGGCCGCTTTCTTCCGCGATCGGAATGAATTCCGCCGGCGAAATATTTCCCAGTTCCGGATGGTGCCAGCGCAACAAGGCTTCGGCACCGATTACTTCGCCGTTCACTAACGATATTTGCGGCTGGTAATGCACGTGGAGTTGTTCGTGCGCGATCGCCTGCCGCAAGGCATTGAGCACTTGCAGGTAGCGTGTCGAATACGCCTGCATTTCCTGCGTGAACGAACGGTAACCGTTGCGGCCTTCCTGTTTGGCGCGATACATGGCGACATCTGCGTTCTTGCACAGCGTTTCAAAATCCATGCCGTCTGCCGGATACACGGCAATGCCGATCGAGGCCATCACGTTGAGTTCGTGCGATCCAATACGGTAGGGTTCGTTGATGGCACGCATCAGTTCCTGCGCTATTTTCTTCGCGCTTTCGCGATTGGCGCCGGGTAGCAGCAGGACGAACTCGTCGCCACCCAGGCGCGACAGCGTGTCGTCCCGACGCAGTACGGCGCGCAGGCGTTGCGCCAGTTCGATCAGCAAGGTGTCGCCGAGATTGTGGCCGAGCGTGTCGTTGATGTTTTTGAAGTGATCGAGGTCGAGGAACATCACTGCCAGCGTAGCCTGATCCTGTTCTGCCAGCCGCAATGCACGTTGCGCGCGTTCGTCCAGCAGCGCCCGATTGGGCAGTCCGGTGAGCACGTCGAAATGCGCCAGTGATTCGATGCGCGCCTGCGCATTTTTCTGATTGGTGATGTCTTCCTCGATCGCCAGATAATGCGTGATGCAGCCATCGGCTTCGCGCACCGGCGAGACGCGCACCAGATCGATACGTTCTTCGCCGTTGTGGCGGCGATTGATGAACTCGCCTTGCCAGCTTTCGCCACGTCCCAGATGTGCCCACATATCGGCATAGGTGGCGCGCGATGTTTTTCCGCTTTTATGCAGGTTGGGCTTCTTGCCGATGATGTCGTGCAGCGCATAGCCGGTGTTGGTGCTGAACCTTGTGTTGGCGTATTCGATGGTGCCGTTCAGGTCGGTGATGATGATCGCATTCGAGCTTTGTTCGACCGCCTGCGACAGCTTGCGCATGAAGGCTTCCGATTGCTTGCGTTCAATCGCAATGGCGAGAAAATGCGCTGCAGTTTCCAACAGTTGCAGATCTGCCTGATCCGGATGAAAAGGGGTGCGATGGTAAACGGTAAACGCTCCCAGAACTTGTGCGCCGGCGGAAAAAATCGGCTCGGAGCAGCATGCACCTAGTCCCATTTCCTTCGCCTGTTGCCGAAATTTCCCCCAGTTCGGATCGTTGGCAATATCGACGGCAATGGTGCGAACGCCGTTGATTACCGCATTGATGCAACCAGCATCAGGGCTGAGCGGCATGCGGTCCAGTGTCGTGATATAGGAGGTGGGCAGGCTGGGTGCAGCGCCCAGGCGCAGCTGTTTGTTTTCCTTGTCGTGCAGCATGATCGAGCACATGCTGCCGGGAATGAGTTGCTCGAACTGGCGTACGACATTGAGAAGAATATCCTGTAGCGGCAGTTCGCTGGTAATCAGTTCCAGCATGAAAACGCGCAAGGTTTTCATCTTCAGTGACTGCCGTCGTTCGGCTTCAAGTTCGAAGCGGGCGAGCGCATGATCGATATCGATCGCCAGTCCGCAGAGCAGGTTTTGCGCAATGCTGTCGAAGGCATGGACTGCATCGGCGTACACATTAAGGGTGCCGATCACGTCGCCATTCTTGTGCAGCGGCAGGGCCGCAGAGGCTTGCCAGCCGAAGTGAGAGGCCAGGGTGCGCCAGGGCAGTGTGACGGGGTTTTGCTGAAAGTCCTGGCACCAGTAGGGCCGGTCTTCACGAAATGCGATACCGCTCGGGCCATGTCCGTACAATGAATTTTCTTCCACCGAGATGTGCAGGCGCTCCAGGTATTCGGTGCCGCTGCCGTGACAGGTGACGGGAATCAAATGCTGACTGTCCTTGTCGAGCAGCGTGATGAAAGCCATCTTCGTGCAATCGAAATCGACGACGTTGCGACATATCTGTGTGAACAGTTCGGTTTCGTTCTCACTGCGTATGATCGCCTGGTTGCATTGCATCAGGGACTTGTAGAGCTGGTTGAGACGCCGGTTTTTCGCGTCGCGCTCTATGGACCGGGGTTCATGTTCGATAGACGCAGTCGGGGGTGGACGGCCGATGATGTCGTTTTTCATTTGCAGACTAGAGTAGGGGTGGCGGCCGCCTCTGGACGGATGGCGGCACAGTAAGCCCAGATACTAGTGGTTTACAGCAAATGAATATTGATCCAGAGCAAATTTGCCTTGAAAATCAAGGTGTCAGAATTGCTCGTCTTCCGCCAGATAGCGCCATTCGCCTACCGGCAAATCGCCCAGTTTCACGCGGCCTATGCGCACCCGTTTCAGGCCCACTACCTTCAAGCCAACGATGTCGCACATGCGACGGATCTGGCGTTTTTTTCCTTCGCGCAAAACGAAGCTCAGCTGATCTTCATTTTGCCATTTGACCTGGGCAGGCAGCAGCTTTTTTCCATCCAGCATCAAACCGTGATTCAGCCGTTTCAGATCGGCCTCCGGCAGTTTTCCCGGCTTCATGTATTGCACACGCACCAGATATTCCTTGTCGACGCTGCTTGTTTCGCCGATCAGATGCTTGGCGATGCGGCCATCCTGCGTCAGCACCAGCAAGCCGACCGAGTCGATGTCCAGACGTCCGGCCGGTACCAGGCTGCGCAATTGCGTCGGATGGAATTGCGTCGGCGACGTGTCTTCTTTCCAGCGGCTTTCTGCCTTGACCAGCGCGACGGCCGGTTTGTAGCCATCTTCGGCCTGGCCACTGACGTAACCCATGGGTTTGTTGATCAGGATAGTGACGCGCTTGGATTGTTCGGCAGCCGCCTGGCGCTCGACGGTAACGCGTTGCGTCGGCAATATCTTGGTGCCGAGTTCGGACACCACTTTGCCATCGACGCGTACCCAGCCGCGAGCGATCCATTCATCGGCTTCACGGCGTGAACACAGGCCCAGTTCTGACATGCGTTTGGAAAGGCGTAGCGGTTCGGTCATGTTGATGCAGTAATAGTTAATGGTGATTAAAAAGAGATTGAAGAATGATGCGGAGATCAGATTCGCAGGGTGTCGAGCAGATCGGTCTCCAGCTGGATCTGACTGCGCGGATTGTTCAACACCGGGCCGTCGATCAGGAAGACGTCTTCCACGCGTTCGCCCAGCGTCATGATCTTGGCGGTATGCAGATTGACCTTGTACCTGGCAAGCACATTGGCGATCGAATACAGCAAGCCGTTCCTGTCGTTGGCAGAGACCGTCAACAAATAATAACGGCCGCGTTCGTCCGGGCGCAGGTCAACGGTCGGCGTGGCCGGGAAATTACGGCACAGTCGTGACAGGCGGCCCTTGCTGGGTGCTGGCAGCGCAGTTTGTCGCGTCAATGTTTCGGTCAGCTCGTGTTCGATCAGGCTGATCAGGTCGCGATAATTATCAGCGAATGCCGGTTCCGTAATCAGGAAGGTATCCAGCGCATAACCATGCGTGGTGGTGTGGATCTTGGCATCGAGAATGCTGAAATTTTTGTGATCGAAATAGCTGCAGATGCGTGCGAACAAATCGGGTTGATCTCTCACATAGACTGCCACCTGCAAGCCTTCGCCTATAGGTGCCAGCCGGCATTTGACGACCGGCACCGGGCTATCCGTTTTTTCGTACAGTACGCGCGTCTGCCATGCAATATCGTCTGCGTCGTGACGCAGGAAATACACGACGTCGAGTTGCTGCCAGAGTTTTTCATGATCCTTGTCCGACAGGCCGAACAGGCGCAGGGTTTTCAGCGCATCTTCCTGCCGGTTTTTCAATTCGCGATCGGCCGATGGGGCATCGCCACCGAACACCCGTGCGGTCATGTGGTACAGGTCTTCCAGCAGCTTGCCTTTCCATGCATTCCATACTTTCGGACTGGTGCCGCGTATGTCTGCCACCGTCAATAAATACAGCGCAGTCAAATGCCGCTCGTCCTTGACCATCCTGGCGAAATCAGCGATGACGTCGGGGTCGGACAAATCCTGTTTCTGCGCAAACTGCGACATCATCAAATGATGCTCAACCAGGAAGACGACCAGTTCGGTGTCTTCTTCCGACAAGCCGTGATCGACACAAAAGACGCGTGCATCTTCCATCCCCAATTGCGAATGATCGCCGCCGCGGCCCTTGGCGATGTCGTGAAACAGGGCGGCGATATACAACAGCCACGGTTGTGAAAAATTGGCGGCGAGCTGGCTGCAAAACGGATATTCGTGCGCATGCTGGCTGAGGAAAAAGCGGCGCACATTGCGCACTACCATCATGATGTGCTGATCCACCGTATAGACGTGAAACAGATCGTGCTGCATCTGGCCGACGATCTTGCGGAAGTTCGGCAGATAGCGTCCGATCACGCTGGTCTCGTTCATGCGGCGCAGCGCATGGGTGATTCCTTGCGGCGCCTGCAGGATTTTCATGAAGAGTGCGCGATTGACCGGATCGCGGCGGAATTTGTTGTCGATCTTGAAGCGTGCATTCCACAGCGAGCGGAACGTCCGTGCAGTCATGCCCTTGAGTTCGGGATGCAGCGACAGCAGCAGGAAGACTTCCAGCATGGCCGATGGTGTGGCATCGAAAGTATGGTCGTCGGCAATATCGATGAAACCGTTGATTTCATTGAAGCGTTCATTGATCGCGACCGGCGAAATCATTTGCGGGAACAGTTGCGCCTCGATGTTTTGCAGCAGGATGGCGTTGAGCTGCGTCACTGCCTTGGCCGCCAGATAGTAACGCTGCATCAGATATTCGCTGGCGCGGCGCGCATCGGTGGATTTGAAACCTATCGATTCGGCAATCGCGGTCTGGATGTCGAATACCAGTCTGTCTTCGTGCCGGTTGGCGATGATGTGCAGACGGATGCGCACTTCCTTCAGTGCGCGTTCCTTCTGTTTCAATTGGCGTGCTTCGGTTGGCGTGATCAGGCCGCGTTCGGCCAGCTTGGGCCAGGAGTCACCGAGGCCTGCAGCCTTTGCCACCCACAGGATGACTTGCAGATCGCGCAGGCCGC
>NZ_JBEBPO010000065.1:0-14133 GCF_040395855.1 Herminiimonas fonticola
AAAAAGTCGATTGGCTGGAAGGTCCACTGCAAGAGCAGGGACAAGAGCAAGGGAGTGAAGCATGAAAATTAGAGCGCAAATCGGCATGGTGCTGAACCTGGACAAGTGCATCGGTTGCCATACCTGTTCCGTCACCTGCAAAAACGTGTGGACCAGTCGCGATGGCGTCGAGTACGCCTGGTTCAACAATGTGGAAACCAAGCCCGGCATCGGTTATCCGAAGGAATGGGAAAACCAGGACAAGTGGAATGGCGGCTGGAAACGTACGACATCCGGCAAGATAGAACCGCGCCAGGGTAGCCGCCTGAAAATCCTGGCCAACATCTTCGCCAATCCGAACATGCCGGCCATCGATGAATACTACGAGCCGTTCACTTACGACTACGAGCGTTTGCAAAATGCGCCGTTGTCGGAAACGCCGCCAACTGCGCGCCCCATCTCTGTCATCACCGGCAAGAAGATGGACAAGATCGAATGGGGCCCGAACTGGGAAGACGATCTGGGTGGCGAGTTTGCCAAGCGCAGCAAGGACAAGCTGTTCGACAACATGCAGAAGGAGATGTACGGCACGTTTGAAAACACCTTCATGATGTATCTGCCGCGCCTGTGCGAGCACTGCCTGAATCCGACTTGCATCGCATCGTGCCCGTCAGGCTCGGTGTACAAGCGCGAGGAAGACGGCATCGTGCTGATCGACCAGGACAAATGTCGCGGCTGGCGCATGTGCATCTCCGGCTGCCCATACAAAAAAATCTATTACAACTGGTCGTCCGGCAAGGCGGAGAAATGCACATTCTGTTATCCGCGCATCGAAGCTGGCCAGCCTACCGTGTGTTCGGAAACCTGCGTCGGCCGTATTCGCTACCTTGGTGTGCTGCTGTACGACGCCGACAAGATCGAAGCGGCGGCCTCGGTGCCGGATGAGCAGGACCTGTACGAAGCGCAGCTCGGCGTATTCCTGAATCCGCACGATCCGGCCATCATCGAGGAAGCGCGTCGCCAGGGCATACCCGATTCATGGCTGGAGTCGGCTGCCAAATCGCCGGTCTACAAGATGGCGATGGAATGGAAGGTGGCGTTTCCGCTGCATCCGGAATACCGCACGCTGCCCATGGTCTGGTACATCCCGCCGCTGTCGCCGATTCAGGCCGCAGCCGAGTCCGGCAAGATGGGCTTGAACGGCATCATCCCCGATACCAGGAGCTTGCGCATCCCGGTCAAATATCTGGCCAATCTGCTGACGGCAGGCAAGGAAGCGCCGGTCGTGCACGCGCTCGATCGCATGCTGGCGATGCGTGCCTACATGCGCAGCAAGACGGTTGACAAGGAAGCTAACCTGACCGTGTTGAAGCAGGTCGGCTTGTCGCAGGCCGAGGTGGAAGACATGTATCACATCATGGCGATCGCCAATTACGAAGACCGCTTTGTGATTCCGTCCAGCCACAAGGAAATGGCGGAAGACAGCTTCAATGAAAAGGGTTCCTGCGGCTTCAGCTTCGGCAATGGCTGCTCGGATGGCGTTTCCGATGCTTCGCTGTTCGGCAAGAAAAAGCAGGGCTCGGCGATCTTCGTCAGCATGCCCAAGTCGCGCAAGAAACGCGAAACCGAAGGCGTATAGGCAGCCTGCACCGCCCCTCGTTCTGCAAGCAGGCGAGGGGATACCAGCTAAAAAGGAAACACCATGAAACACTATCAAGTCCTGTCGGCACTGCTGCTTTACCCGGAGCAGATACTGCTCGACAGCCTGGACGAACTCGACGCCATTCTGGCCTATACGCCAGAGCTGCAACCGCCGCTGCAGCCGCTGTTTGCCTATCTGCGGCAGGAAAAATTGATCGAGTTGCAGCAAAACTATGTTGCCACCTTCGATCGCACGCCATCGCATTCGCTGCATCTGTTCGAGCACATCCACGGCGAGTCGCGCGACCGCGGGCAGGCAATGGTCGATCTGATGGAGGAATACAAGACGCACGGGCTGGAAATGGGCGGCGACGATTTGCCGGATTACGTGCCGCTGTTTCTCGAATTCCTGTCGCAACTGGAAGAGGAGCAGGCCCTGAACATGCTGGCCGATGCCATCCACGTGCTGGCCTACATCGGCCGCAAGCTGACGGCCGGCGGCAGTCCGTACGCCGGCATCTTCGCGGTGCTGGAATCCCTGAGTCCGGTCGCTGCCGAGGAGTTGTCCGAGCCGCCGGTGCGCGACATGGATGAGGCACTGGAAACCTTCGGACCCGGCGCCGATGGCGTTGAACCCTTGCTGAAAACCTTTGCCGGCGGACCGCAGCCGGTCAACTTCTACCCCAAGGCGGCCGCGCGCACGACAGCCGCAGTCATGGATTGATCGTGCCACTACAGCACGCATCAAAACAGCACGCATCAAACAGGAGATACAAATGAGTTACCTGCATCAATTCATCTTCGGGATTTATCCCTACATCGCGCTGGCGATTTTCCTGCTCGGCAGCTTGATCCGCTTCGACCGCGAACAGTACACGTGGAAATCGGAATCGAGCCAGCTGCTGTATCGCGGCAGTCTGCGTACCGGCAACATCCTGTTCCACGTCGGCATACTCGGCCTGTTCTTCGGTCATGCCGTCGGTCTGTTGACACCGGTCTGGGTCTGGGATGCACTTGGCATCACGCACAGCGCCAAGCAGATCGTCGCGATGGTGGCGGGCGGCGTGATGGGCGGCCTGTGCCTGATCGGCATACTGATCCTGCTGGTGCGCCGCTTCGCCAGTGACAGGTTGCTGGCAGTTACCACCTTCAAGGACAAGATCGTGATGCTGTGGATACTGGCGACGCTGTTGCTGGGATTGTTCTCCATCTACGCTTCCGCCTCGCATACCGACGGTCACGTGATGGTGCAACTGATGAACTGGGCGCAGCACATCCTCACCCTGCGCGGTGGAGCGGCGCAATTCATCACCGATGCACCGCTGATCTTCAAGCTGCATCTGTTCATGGGCATGTCGCTGTTTGTGATTTTCCCGTTCACACGTTTAGTCCATGTATGGAGCGGCTTCGGCACCGTCACCTATCTGGGCCGCGCCTTCCAGCTGGTGCGTCGTCGCTAATCGTCAACAGAGATTCAGGAGAAATCATCATGGGCGTATCCGTCAACGGTATAGAGATTCCCGACGCAGCAATAGAACAGGAATTGCCGCACCATCAGCAGGCCGCCAATCCACTGAAGCAATCGGTGCATGAACTGGTGCTGCGTACCGTACTGCTGCATGAAGCAGACCGGCTCGCCATCGCCGGTGAGGGCGACGATGCGCGCATCGAAGCCTTGTTTGCACAGGAAGTGCGCGTACCGGATGCCGACGAAGCAGCCTGCGCCACTTTTTACCGCAATCAGCCGCAACGTTTCACCAGCGGCGAGCTGGTGGAAGCACGGCATATCCTGTTCCAGGTGACACCCAGCGTGCCGCTGGAACTGCTGCGCGAAACCGGTGAAGCGGTACTGGCCGAACTGCGCGTGCATCCGGAACGTTTTACCGAACTGGCACGTGAATATTCAAACTGCGCTTCCGGTACGGTGGGCGGCAATCTCGGTCAGCTGACACGCGGGCAGACAGTGCCGGAATTCGAGGCGCTGGTGTTCCGCCTGCCGGAAGGCGAACTGGCCGACCGTTTGCTGGAGACGCGCTTCGGCCTGCATATCGTGCAGGTCTTGCGTCGTGTGGCGGGAGATGTCGTGCCCTTTGAAGCAGTGAAGGCGCAGATTGCCGATCATTTGTCGCGGCAGGCGTGGCAACGCGCCGTGCATCAGTATCTGCAAATACTGGTCGGCCGCGCCGACATCCAGGGCGTCACGCTGGAAGGTGCGGAAACGCCGCTGGTGCAGTAAATTCGCGCCGTCGTCCGACGGCGCTGGCCCATCTGGAAGATAAATGAACATCACACTCAAGACCCGGCTGGGCCTGGTCATCGGCCTCCTTGCGCTCATCAGCATGGTGGTCGGCTTGCTGGGTCTGAACAGCATAAGCCGTTCCAACGACGACTTGCAGCAGGTTTATCAAAACCGCACGGTGGCACTGGAAAAAATCTCGCGCATAGACCGTTTGCTGATTGCGAATCGACTGGCATTGTCCGAAGCCCTGCAGGATCCGGATGCGGAAAAAACGGCAAGCCATACCGCGCTGATTGCAAAAAATGCTGCAGAAATCACGCAGGCATGGAACGAATACATGGGCAGCAGCCTGTTGCCGGATGAACGCAAGCTGGCAGAAAATTTTGCCTCCCATCGTGCCCGCATGGTGCAGGATGGTTTATTCCCGGCGGCTGCCGCATTGCGGGCAGGGGAACTCGCACAGGCGGTGCAATTGCAGCAACAGTTCCAGAAGCTGGTACCGGCGGTACGCAACAGCATCGATGCCTTGCGCAAGCTGCAGGTGGACGAAGCCGGCCTGGCCTATGAGGCTGCGCAACAGCGCTATATCAATATCCGCAATCTCATCACGGCGGTGATCGTGGCAGGCGCGGTGGCGGCGACGCTGCTCGGTTTCCTGCTGGTGCGCAGCATTTATGCGCAACTCGGCGGCGAACCGCAATATGCAGCGCAGATCGTGCGCCGTATTGCCGGCGGCGATCTGTCGGGAAGCGTCACCACCCGCAAGGGCGACCGCAGCAGCCTGCTGGTAGCGATGCAGGACATGCAGCAGAATCTGGCAAAAACGGTAGGCGATATCCGGCACGCTACCGATACCATCGCCGCTGCCTCCGGCCAGATCGCCTCCGGCAATATCGATCTGTCGGCGCGTACCGAACAGCAGGCCAGTTCACTGGAAGAAACCGCATCCTCGATGGAGGAACTCACTGCGACGGTCAAGCAGAATGCCGAGCATGCGCAGCAAGCCAACCGGCTGGCGGTTTCCGCATCCGATATTGCCGTGCATGGCAATACGGTGGTGGCGCAGGTTGTCACGACGATGGATTCCATCAGCGCCTCGGCCGGCAGGATAGGTGACATCATAGGCGTCATCAACGGCATTGCCTTCCAGACCAATATCCTGGCCCTGAATGCAGCGGTGGAAGCCGCGCGCGTCGGCGAACAGGGACGCGGCTTTGCGGTAGTCGCCACCGAGGTGCGCAGCCTGGCGCAACGTTCGGCCGAGGCGGCGAAGGAAATCAAGAGCTTGATAGACGACTCGCTGGAAAAAGTCGGCGCCGGCGCCGCGCTGGTCGATCAGGCCGGCAGCACGATGAGCGAGATCGTTGCCAGCATAGGGCAGGTGACCGACATCATGGGCGAAATCACGATTGCCAGCCGCGAACAGACAGCCGGCATAGAACAGGTCAATCAGGCCATCGGGCAGATGGATCAGGTTACGCAGCAGAATGTCGCGCTGGTGGAAGAGGCGGCCGCTGCCGCCGGATCGCTGCAGGATCAGGCATGCAATCTGGTGCAGGTCGTGAGCGTATTCAAACTTGAAGCAGCTCAGCCGCAGCGTGCGGTGCTGCCACATATACGCGACATTCCAGTCAATGCGCTCCCGCTCCTGACGTGAATCAGTAGTCCGAAATGACTAGCTGCCTTAGCTCGTCATGCCAGCAGCCAGGCGTGCGCTGTTTGTCTACAATCAGGACATGGCCTATTTCGTGCATGGTTGGCGGCATATTCCTCTGGATAGAGATTGAAGCACAAGGAAACTGAAATGACAGCAAACATCATCGGCATCGCAGGATGGTCAGGCAGCGGCAAGACTACACTGCTGGAATATCTGTTGCCGCAACTTGCCGCGCGCGGTTTGCGCGTCAATGTCATCAAGCACAGCCACCACGATCTGGTGCTGGAAGACAAGCAAAAAGACAGCGCACGCGCACGTGCTGCCGGCGCGGTCGAGGTGCTGGTGTCGTCGCCATTCCGTTTTGCAGTGATGCATGAATTGCGTGGAGAGCCGGAACCGACCCTGGCCGAACATGTGCAGCGCATGACGCCGGCCGATCTGACGCTGGTCGAAGGCTATAAATGGGAGCCGATTCCAAAGATCGAGGTGTACCGGCCCAGCCATCGACCCGCCGCCTTGTATACCGACAATCCGGATGTGGTGGTGGTTGCCAGCGATGTCCCTGCGCCGGCTGCGCTGCCACGGGGACTGACATGGCTGGATCTGAATCAGCCGGAACAGGTGCTGCAATGGCTGCTGACTTATATCGATAAAAATAAACGCATGGCCTGCGAGCGGATGACGGACGGCATTGATGTAAACCTTGATCCAGATCATGCACACGCCGGTGTGGCGCATTTAAGATCGATGCATTAGATAAGTGAGAGGGAAATACGATGCAAACAGAAACCATGAAACTGAACGGCATTACCGGCGAAGCATGTGCTGAAAAAATTAATAACGCCTTGTTGAATATCAAGGGCGTCAACGACATCATCATTTCACTTGCCGGCAGCAAGGCGACTGTGCAGTTCGATGAAGAACTGACATCGCTGCAGGAAGTGCAGGCCACGCTGACACGCGCCGGCTACAGTATTGAAGCGTTGGAGAAGAAGGCGAGTGGCTGCTGCGGCGGTTGTGGCGGTGCACACGTGTAGAAGGAGATAGCGGTTCCGGCAGGTGTGGAATCGTCTTGCAGCTGGTTCTGCAGCAGCGTCTTTCACCGGCAGGGGAAAGACGCTTTTTATTTGGGATGGCCGGTTCAGTGCCGGATTACTCTTCCGGTTTATTTGTTTTCGTCGGTACCTGTAACGCCATGTCCGACGGCAAAGATGGCGGCCTGCACGCGGCTGCTCAGATTGAGTTTCTTCAGGATGTTTTGCACGTGAATTTTGACCGTGCTGTCGGCGACATCCAGCGTGCGTGCAATGATCTTGTTGCTTTCTCCTCGGGCCAGGCAGGCGAGGATATCCCTTTCGCGTGGCGTCAGCTTGTCCAGTTCGGAGCGCACTTCGGTGCGTTGTCCGGCGTTCTGCAATTGCGCGATCAGCTTGCTCGTCATCGCTTCGGCCACCACGGCTTCGCCGGCAGCAGCGCGCTGGATCGCACGCACCAGGTAATCGGCATCGATGTTCTTGATCAGGTAACCGCGTGCACCGCTTTGCAGCGCCACGCCCAGATCTTCTGCATCTTCCGATACCGTCAGCATGATGACCGCCGTATTCGGACAATCCTGCAGCATCAGCTGCAAGGTCTGCAAGCCGGAAATACCCGGCATGTTCAGGTCCAGCAGCACCACATCCGGTTGCAGCTGGCATGCACGCTTGATGCCTTCCACGCCGTCCGCCGCTTCGCCGACCACGGAAAATTCCGGATAGCGTTGCAGCAGCGAGCGTATGCCACTGCGAAACAGGGTGTGATCGTCGATCAGCAAGACGCTGATGGGGGCTGGTGCCAGAGTATCCGGCATCGGTTTTTTTTCTGTATCGCTCATATGATTTCCCGGAATGGTTTGGTAGCGTCAGGCGGCCCGGCGCTGTGCACGCGCGAGTTGCAGCCGTACGGTAGTGCCTTGCAAGGGAGTGGAGTGCACCTCGAAACTGGCCTGGATGCGCTGTGCACGTTCGCGCATGATGTTGATGCCGACATGACTGTCGCCCTTGCTCAGCAGGGTATCGGCATCGAAGCCGCTGCCGTTGTCGTGGATAGAAAGCGAGAAGTCCTGATTGTCCTGCAGACGGATTTCCACCTTGCTGGCCGACGCATGCTTGCGTATGTTCGACAAGGCTTCCTGCACGATGAACATGATCTGCAGCTGTTGTTCATACGGCAGCGGCGCGCCATCGCCGCTGGCGACAAAATTGACGGTAATGCCGGACTGGCGGCGGAACTTGTCGATGGTGGTCTGCAGTGAATCGATCAGGTCGCCCTTGATCAGACGGCTGCGGAAGTTCAGCAGCAGTTCGCGTATGTCTTCATAACTTTCATTGACGCCGGCACGCAGCGCAGGCACGATTTCGGCGACTTCCTTGAGGCGGCCTTTTTGCAGCGAATCGTCCAGCATCTGTACCTGCAGATTAAGAAAGGTCAGGCCCTGCGCAATGCTGTCGTGCAAACCTTGCGCGACCAGATTGCGTTCTTCCGAAATCGCCATTTCACGTTCGCGCATCGCCAGCCGGATATTTTCAATCGCGACGCCGAGCAGATTGCCCAGTGCTTCCAGCAAAGCCTGTTCATGCTTGTCGAACACCCTGGGCTGGCGAAAATGCAGATTGAAAAATCCGATATGCTGCTCATGCGCATAGATGTGGAAAATAGAAACCGTCGCAAATCCTTCGCGATGGCATTGCAGCGCGTGTGCCTGATCCATTTGCTGCAGGTTGTGCACCATTGATATCTTTTTTTCGACCGCTTCGCCGCACAGGCAATCGCCGACTTTCAGGCAGTGTTCGGATGCCACCAGTTCTTGCGAGATACCCTGATGCACGACCATGTGCAGATTGTCGCGTGCCGCTTCCAGCACGCGCACCGAGCCGCCGTCAGCCTGGAAATACTGCGTGATGCGTTGCAGGAAACCGTCGCACAACATTTCCATCGGTTGCGGGCGCTGCAGGAAGGCGGCGCTATCGTAGAGCAGGGCGAGTTCGCGATTCTGGTCTTCCAGCTCTGCCGTTTTCTGCCTTACCCGGTTTTCCAGATTGTTGTAGGAGGTTTCCAGCCGGTCGGCCATCTGGTTGAAGCCCAGCGTCAACTGGCCGAACTCATCCTTGCTTTCCACCGGCAGCCGCACGCCGAGTTCCTTTTCGTTCATTTGCCGCATGCCTTCCTGCAGGCGCGTGACCGGCTGGATAATCAGCAGGAACATCAGGTAAATCATCATCACGGTGCCGATCAGCGCCATCGCCACCAGCACCAGTTGCCATGAACGCAGCCAGAACATGCGGGTTTCGCTATCGCTTTCTATCAGTTGCACCAGATTGTTGACGTCGGCGACGAAGCCGTCTATTTGTGTCAGATAGCTATCCCAGTCCGGTTGCCGGTCGGGCGGTTCCTTTTGCAGAATGGCATGGGCCAGCGGCTCAAGTTCGTCGTGCCAGCGTTCGACTACCTGTTCAAAGACGGTATGGATGTTATTGGTGGGCGGCAGGTAGAGCGGCCGTTGCGGATCGCCGCGTTGCAGCCGTGCAAAGGTGGCGTTGATGGTGCGCAGTTGCTGTTCCGCAGTGTCGCGCAGCTCACCCGCTTCGACTTCATCATTGAGCAGGCGTGCAAGCACGCTGGTCAGGCGATAACTTTGCATGCGTACGCCGCCGGCTTCGTTGATGGCGGCAGCGCTGCCTTCGAGTTGCCACGACAGCATCAGCGTCGTGCCGATCGCGGACAAGGCAAGCAGCAGGAAGCCTATCAAGACAGCGACTATCTTGTTCGACAGGCGTTGCGGCAGCAGGGAAAGCGGATTCATGGCAAGTCTGGCCTTTCCCTTTGCGATGCCTTCTTATCGGCACCGACAAACGGTATGTTAGGGATGAAACAGTCATAGCGGGCGGATCGCTTCGAGGAGCGCCGCCGGTTGACGCTGCTTGACGCGTTTTGAATATATCAGCGCATACTAGGCAAACATTGATCCACATCAAATAACTTTGCGAGGCTAGTTCGTAAGATGGTTTGCGATGCCGACAACTGCATCATCGATGCAGGCCTCGTTGCATTTCCTTGCATATTGAGTACGCCATGACGCTTTTAAAAATCGACGAACCGGAAATTTCCATGCCGCGCCACACGTCGTTCACCGAGCAGCCGGTATGGCAGCTTGGTTTTCGTCCTTTCTACCTGCTGGCCGCGCTGTTTGCCGCGCTCAGCATTCCCTTGTGGATTGCGCAATATTTCGGCCTGATCAGCATGCCGCACGTGCATCTGTTCTGGCATATGCACGAGATGGTGTTCGGTTTTGCAATTGCTGTGATCGTCGGATTTCTGTTGACGGCGATGCGCGCCTGGACCGGTTTGTGGACGCCGCGCAAAGGCCATCTGGCTGCATTGGCCGGCGTCTGGCTGGCCGGACGCATCGCCATGCTGTGGGCGCCGCCGCTGTGGGCCGCTGTCATGGACCTGATTTTTCTGCCGCTGGCTGCATGGCCGATGTTCCGTGTGCTGCAGCGCGCCGGCAATAAACGCAATATGTTTCTGATCGTGATGCTGGGATTGCTGACCCTGACCAACCTGCTATTTCACGCGGCCGTCAACGGCTTGCTGACGGTATCACCGATGCTGGTGATACAGGCGGCCATCCTGCTGATCGTGATCATCGAATCGCTGATAGGAGCGCGCGTGATTCCGATGTTTACCGCCAACGGCGCACCGGGCACCAAGCCCATCGTGCATACGCGACGCGATCTGATTGCGGTGTTGCTGACAGCGACCGCCAGCCTGACATGGATATTCGGTGCGCCTGCATTGACCATTGCCGCATTCTCATTTGCGGCGGCCTGCGCGACGCTGCTGCGGCTGGCCGGCTGGCAGCCGCAGCGCACCGTGCGCGTGCCTCTGTTGTGGATATTGCATCTGTCCTATGGCTGGATTCCTGTCGGCTTTTTCCTGCTGGCGCTGGCCGCCGTCAATCTGATTCCCGTCAGTGCAGCCTTCCACGCATTGACGGTCGGTTCGATGGCCGGGCTGATACTCGGCATGATGACGCGCACCACGCTCGGCCATACTGGGCGCCTGCTCAAGGCGGGTCCGGCGGAAACGGTCATGTATCTGCTGATTCAGGCCGGCGCGCTGGCTCGGGTGGCAGCAGCGTTCGAGCTGTACGGCTGGCGCGATGCGGCGCTGGTTCTCAGCACGCTCTGCTGGAGCGCTGCCTTTATCCTGTACGTCGCGGTGTACGCACCGTATCTTTTGCGCGCGCGGATAGACGGCAAGGAAGGCTAGATCTTCTGAACAGACATCAAGGCGCGGCGTTTTGCAGCGCTTTTGATGTGGATCAAAGTCGCTGCACGCCTGGCTCCCTACACTGCATTCTGGTCGCATCGCCTTCCATTCCGGAAGACAGCGGCCGCAGGAATGTCAAACATGAGCGCTACCGTGATCCCCATCTCCGTGCTGCCGTCAGTCGAATTCGACGCGCCGCTGATCCGCAAGCTGAACCAGCTTGGCCCGCGTTATACCTCTTACCCGACCGCCGACCGTTTTTCCGGCACGTTCGGCATAGCCGACTATGAACGTGCGGTGGCCGGCGTGCGTGCCAAGGCTGAAAAGCGCGCGCTGTCGCTGTACCTGCATATTCCTTTTTGCAATACGGTCTGCTATTACTGCGGCTGCAACAAGATCGTCACCAAGGATCGCAGCAAGGCGGTGACTTATCTGGATTACCTGAAACGCGAAGTCGCGATGCAGGGCCGTCTGTTTGCCGGCATGAATCAAATCGAACAATTGCATTTCGGCGGCGGCACGCCTACCTATCTTTCCGATGAGCAGATGGACGATCTGATGGCGCATCTGCGTCGCTGGTTCGATTTTGCGCCGGATACGGTGGGCGAGTATTCGATTGAAATCGATCCGCGCACCGTCTCGCGCGAACGCATACATACCTTGCGTCGCCAGGGCTTCAATCGCCTCAGTCTGGGTGTGCAGGATTTCGATCCCATCGTGCAAAAGGCGGTGAATCGCATCCAGCCGGAACAGCAGACGCTGGACATCATCGCGGCGGCGCGCGCTGCCGATTTCCGTTCCGTCAGCGTCGATCTGATCTACGGCTTGCCGAAGCAGACGCTGACGACGATAGGGCAGACGCTGGAGAAGGTGATTGCCGCCGATCCGGATCGCATCGCCATCTACAACTATGCGCACATGCCGCATCTGTTCAAGCCGCAACGGCGCATTGCGGAAGAAGATTTGCCGGATGCCGATACCAAACTGGAGATGCTGTTCCTGTGCATACGCCGTCTCAACGAAGCCGGCTATGTCTATATAGGCATGGATCATTTTGCCAAGCCGAGCGACGATCTGGCCGTGGCGCAACGGGAAGGGCGTCTGCATCGCAACTTCCAGGGTTATTCGACGCATGCCGAAGCCGATCTGGTGTCGTGCGGCGTGTCCGCCATCAGTGCGGTCGGGCCGACCTACAGCCAGAATGTAAAAACGCTGGACGCTTATTACGATCACATCGACAGAAATGAATTGCCGGTCGCGCGCGGCATTGAACTGAAGAGCGATGATCTGTTGCGCCGGCAGTTGATCCAGCACCTGATGTGCAATTTCGAGTTGTCGATTGCCGATATCGCGCAGACATTCGGAATCGATTTTGAGAACTACTTTGCGCCTGAGCTGGAAAAACTGCGCGTCATGCAGGCAGATGGTTTGATCACGCTGGACGAGAACTGGCTGCGCGTGACGCTCAAGGGGCGTTTGCTGATACGTAATATCTGCATGACTTTCGATACCTATCTGAATAAGCAACGTGCAAGCCAGCCGGAACCATTGCGCTACTCGAAGACGATCTAGCGCCTTGTTCTCATTCCCGCGAAGGTGCGGACGTGCTGCGGGGGTTTTTGATGTATGTCAAAGCATGGCCAGGCCGCGACCGCTACACTCGGTTCGCATCGGTTCAGATCCCGGTTGCGGGTGCGAAGGGAATAACGGACAGCAGGAGTAAAGAATAATGGTGGCATCTGCAAGACCGGCAACAGGAAATCCATCGCTGGAATTCGATGCCAATCTGGTGCGCAAGCTGATTCAGCTCGGGCCGCGCTATACATCGTATCCAACGGCAGACAGCTTCAGCGATGCATTCGGTTATCGCGACTATCTGCAAACCGTGGTCGGTTTGCGCACGCGCGGCGGCATGCGGCCGCTATCGCTGTACGTGCATATTCCGTTTTGCGAAAGCGTGTGCCATTACTGTTCCTGCAACAAGGTTGTGACGCGCGATCGCAGCAAGGCCGCCACGTATCTGAGCTATCTGAAACACGAAATAGAAATGCAGGGCAATCTGTTCGCCGGCATGAACCAGATTGAAAAACTGCATATAGGCGGCGGTACGCCTACCTATCTGAACGATGCGCAGATGGGCGAGTTGATGGCGCATCTGCGGCGTCACTTTCGCTTCGCTTCCGATTTCGATGGCGAGTATGCGATCGAAGTCGATCCGCGCACCGTCACCGTCGAGCGTGTCCATGCCTTGCGCAAGCAGGGCTTCAATCGCATCAGCATCGGGGTGCAGGATTTCGATCCCGACGTGCAGCAGGCGGTCAATCGCATCCAGTCCGAACAGGATACCTTGAACATCATTCGCGCCGCGCGCGAAGCCTGCTTTCGCTCAGTCAGCATCGATTTGATTTACGGCTTGCCGAAGCAGAATGTGATCACGATGGCGCAGACCCTGAACAAGGTCATCAATGCCAGTCCGGATCGCATCGCCGTCTACAACTATGTGCACAGGCCGAATATGTTCAAGCCGCAACGACGGATCGCCGAAGATGATCTGCCCAGCCTGGACGCGCGCCTGAACATGTTTTCGCTCTGCATCAAGCGCCTGACGGATGCCGGTTATGTATACATCGGCATGGATCATTTTGCCAAACCCAGCGACGACCTGGCGATTGCGCAAAGGCAGGGCAGGCTGCATCGCAACTTCCAGGGTTATTCCTCGCATGCCGAACATCATCTGGTTGCCTTCGGCGTCTCCGGCATCAGCGCAGTCGCCGCAAGCTATAGCGAAAATGCCAAGACGCTGGATGAATATTACGAACGCATAGAGCAAAATGAGCTGCCTATCGTTACCGGCGTCAAGCTGAGCATGGACGATCTGCTGCGCCGTATCATCATCCAGATGCTGATGTGTAATTTCGAGTTGTCGATAGACTCCATCGAACTGGCTTATCCGATCACCTTCAAGACCTACTTTGCCGCAGAGCTGGAAAAACTGCGCGAGCTGGAAGACAATGGCCTCGTTACCGTGGACGAAGAATGGATCAGCGTCACGCCCAAGGGCCGCTTGCTGATTCGTAATGTCTGCATGGTGTTCGATCGTTATCTGAACACTGCGTGCGAAGCAAAAACCGGTGGCGCTTCTGCCAAAATAGAAACGCAACCCTTGCGCTATACGAAAAAAATTTAATGCGAGCCATGCTTTGACCGGTCTCAATCTCTTTCCGATTTTCATGATAGGCCTGCTGGGCGGGCTGCATTGCATAGGCATGTGCGGCGGCATCGTCAGCGCATTTTCGGCCGCGCAGGC
>NZ_JBEBPO010000066.1:0-13742 GCF_040395855.1 Herminiimonas fonticola
AGTGAGTAGCCGCCGGGCTACCCCCGGCAACTGACTCTCATCGAAGAAAAACCACCATCAATTACAGAAAAAAACTATCAGGATTCAATATCCCGAACCCTATCCTTCTCCCACAACACATCCCCACCACCGCCCGCATGCCGATTCAACACCCGCGATAAAACAAACAGCAAATCCGACAGCCGATTCATATATTGACGCGGGTTGTCGTTCATTTTTTCGGCTTTGCCGAGACTGACGATCGTACGTTCCGCACGGCGGCAAACAGTGCGACACACATGCGATTGCGATGCCGCGCGCGAGCCGGCCGGCAGGATGAATTCTTTCAGTGGTGGCAAGTCTGCGTTGTATTTCGCCAGCAGCGCATCCAGGCGCGCAACCTGTGCATCGTGGATCATCGTGTAGCCGGGGATGCACAACTCGCCGCCCATATCGAACAGATCGTGCTGGATGGAGATCAGTTCTTCGCGCAACGCCGGCGGCAAGTCTTCGCACAACAACAGGCCGATATGCGAATTCAATTCGTCAACATCGCCCATGGCGTGTACGCGGAGTGCATCCTTGTCGACGCGGCTGCCGTCGCCCAAACCTGTGGTGCCGTTATCGCCAGTGCGGGTGGCGATTTTTGAGAGTCTGTTACCCATGGAAGTATGAAAAATAGGGAGGATGGAGAAGTAACGAGGATACGGCAAAACAGCTAGGTCGTCGCGATGCGGCCGAACCCGGTAAAATCACGGCTTGATAACGGACGATAGATTGACGCAATGGCAAGTAGACTCCCCCCGGTACACGCTCTTTCCGCCTTTGAGGCTGCTGCGCGTCATGGCTCGTTCGCGATTGCAGCGGAGGAGTTGTGCATTACGCCATCGGCGTTTTCGCATCGCATTCGCCTGCTGGAGGATTTTGTCGGCGAGCGCCTGTTTTTGCGCGACGGGCGCAGCGTCAGCCTGACTGAATTCGGCCGCCGTTATCTGGATGTGGTGCGCGGTGCACTGAGCTCGCTGGCTGATTTTCCCTTGCCGCATCGCTATGCGTCTACCCAGCTGAAGGTGAAGGTGACGGTGCCGCCAACTTTTGCGCGCTATCTGTTTTTGCCGCATCTGCATGAATTCATGACCTTGCATCCGGAGATCTCGATTGAAACCTATCTGTCGGTGCCTCTGTATGACATGAGCCTGTCGGAAACCGATATTGAAGTGCGATTCGGCGCCGGCAAATATCCGGACATCGTCACTGAAAAATTGTTTCGGGAGCCGGTATTCCCGGTCGCCAGCCCCGCCTATCTGGAGCAGATAGGCAAATTGAATGTACCTGCCGATTTGCAAAAGGCGCAATTGTTGCGTTCGGCGCTGGAGCCGTGGCAGCCGTGGTTTGAAATGGCGGGACTGGATTGGCAGGAGCCGTCAACCGGCCTGCGTATCGATGATCTGGGTTTGCTGCTGGAGGCGGTCAAACATGGTTACGGGGTGGCATTGACGCGTCAGCATTTTGCCGCCGACATGATCGCCAAGGGGGAGATTGTTCCCTTGTTCGATTTGCAATTGACGACGCCGCAACATGCGTACTACCTCGTATATGATCGCCATGTGCGCGAGCGGCCTGAGGTCGCGCTGATGCTGGACTGGATGATGGAGCGTTTCAGTACGAAGCGACTCAGCCTCTAAGCCAGACGCATTCTTTAGAAAAGCGTATAAATATCGTTGTTTTGACGGTAGTTATACGCTTTTTGCATATCAGTTGAATATTTTTCACGGGCAAGAGGAAAGCTTTCAGTCTAATGGCAAGCGGTATTCGCTACACTGTGCCTGAACGATATAAGTGTTATTCGATAGTGCAATGGACGCAGGATTGATGATGAATACGATTTCGGCAGCGCCCGCTACGCAAACGCCTTTTACACCCGCACATCAGCGTACGGTAGTCGACGCATTGCGCGCCGTGCTGCCGGAGCAGTGCATACTTTTCAATGAAGAAGATACGCGGCCCTACGAATGCGATGGCCTGGCAGCGTATGCCCAGTTGCCCATGGTGGTGGTGTTGCCGCTGAATGAAGCGCATGTCATTGCCGCGCTTAAAGTCTGCCGCGATCTGAATGTGCGTATTGTGCCGCGCGGCGCCGGTACGGGTTTGTCTGGCGGCGCGCTGCCGATCGCCGATGGCATTGTGCTGTCGACTGCGCGCCTGAACAAGATCGTCAAGGTCGATGCCTATGCGCGCACGGCGGTGGTGCAGCCGGGCGTACGCAATCTTGCCATCTCCGAAGCGGTTGCTTCCCTCGGCCTGTATTACGCTCCCGATCCTTCCTCGCAGATTGCCTGCACGATAGGCGGCAACGTTGCCGAAAACTCCGGTGGCGTGCACTGTCTCAAATACGGTTTGACCGTACACAATGTAATGCGCGTGCGCGTCGTCACGATAGAAGGCGATGTCATTGAGCTCGGTGGTACTGCACTCGATGCACCCGGCCTGGATCTGCTGTCGGTCTTCGTCGGTTCGGAAGGCATGCTGGGCATGGTGACGGAAGTCACCGTCAAACTGATTCCGAAACCAAAACTGGCGCGCGTGATTCTGGCTTCCTTCGACGATGTGGTCAAAGGCGGCAATGCGGTCGCCAGCGTGATTGCCGCCGGCATCATTCCAGCCGGGCTGGAAATGATGGACAAGACGTCTACCCGCATGGTGGAGCCGTTCGTCAAAGCTGGTTACGACTGCGATGCCGAAGCGATTTTGCTGTGCGAGTCGGATGGCATTCCGGAAGAAGTCGATGAGGAAATCGCACGCATGACGGAAGTGTTGAAACACTCCGGGGCAACGGCGATTGCGGTGTCACGGGATGAGGCTGAGCGTTTGCGCTTCTGGTCCGGGCGCAAGAATGCGTTCCCGGCTGCCGGCCGCATTTCTCCCGATTATTACTGTATCGACGGCACCATCCCGCGCCGCAGCCTGGCGGATGTCTTGACCGGTATTTCGCAGATGGAAGTCAAGTACGGTCTGCGTTGCGCGAACGTGTTCCACGCCGGTGACGGGAATCTGCATCCGCTGATTCTGTTCGATGCCAATACCGAGGGCGAATTCCATCGCGCCGAATTGTTCGGTGCCGAAATTCTGGAAATGTGCGTGGCCGTCGGTGGCACGATTACCGGTGAGCACGGCGTCGGCATGGAAAAAATCAATCAGATGTGCGTGCAGTTTTCACGCGCGGAAATGGATGCCTTCCTCAGCGTCAAACGCGCCTTCGATCCGCTGTCGCTGCTGAATCCGGACAAGGCAATTCCAACGCTGCAGCGCTGCGCAGAGTACGGCAAGATGCACGTCAAACGCGGCATGCTGAAGTTCCCTGATTTACCGCGCTTCTAATATTTAGTCAGGATGAGCATGGAAGAAGTAGTTCAACAATTCAAGGAAACCATACTTGCCGCCGGACGTCAGCGGCAGCCACTGTGCATACGCGGCGGCGGCAGCAAGGATTGGTATGGTCAGACCCCGCAGGGCGAGATACTGGATACGCGTGCCTATCAGGGTGTGGTGGCTTACGACCCGACCGAACTGGTGATCACGGTACGCGCCGGCACGCCGCTGGCCGAGGTGGAAGCGGTGCTGGCGCAGCAGAATCAGGCGCTGGCATTCGAGCCGCCGCATTTCGGCGCCGGTGCCACGGTAGGCGGCATGGTCGCCTGCGGCATGTCCGGCCCGCGTCGTGCGGCCGTCGGTGCGGCCCGTGATTTTGTGTTGGGCGCAGTACTGATGAATGGCAAGGGTGAAGCGCTGCATTTCGGCGGCCAGGTAATGAAGAACGTCGCTGGTTATGATGTGTCGCGCATGCTGGCGGGCTCGCTCGGTACGCTGGGTTTGCTGCTGGAAGTCTCGCTCAAGGTGTTGCCGAAACCGTATGCGGAAACCACGTTGCGGCTGGAGATGACGGAAGAAGAAGCGATACGTCGGCTGAATGTATGGGGCGGCCAGCCTCTGCCGATTTCCGCCAGCGCCTGGTGTGACGGTGCGCTGCTGCTGCGCTTGTCAGGCGCCAAAGCGGCGATTACAGCGGCCCAGCACACCATAGGCGGTGAGGAAATTGCCGGTGATGATTTCTGGCTCGCAATGCGCGAGCAAAGCAATGAATTTTTCACGCAATCGGATGTGCTGTGGCGCTTGTCGCTGCCATCCATTGCGCCACCGCTGGCGTTGGGTGATCAATTGATTGAATGGGGCGGTGCCCAGCGCTGGTTGCGTTCGGATGCCGATGCTGCAGCCATACGTGCTGCAGCGGTACAGGCGGGTGGCCATGCGACGCTGTTCCGTGGTGGCGACAAGAGCGCTGGCGTGTTTCAGCCGCTGGCACCCGCGGTCGCGCGGATACATCAAAACATGAAGAACGCCTTCGACCCTGACGGTATTTTCAATCCGGGCCGGATGTATCCACAGTATTGATGTGCAGTATGCGTATGCCGCGCAGACATTCATTGCCGCTAATGCAGTAAAGACTTCAGAGATTATTCATGCAAACCAATTTAGCCGATTTCATCAAGGACACACGCGAAGGCCAGGAGGCAGATGCCATCCTGCGCAGCTGTGTGCATTGCGGATTTTGCACGGCGACCTGTCCGACTTATCAATTACTGGGCGATGAACTCGATGGGCCGCGCGGTCGCATCTATTTGATCAAGCAGGTGCTGGAGGGCAAAACGCCGACCGCAAAAACCCAGTTGCACCTGGATCGCTGCCTGACGTGCCGCAATTGCGAAACGACTTGTCCTTCCGGTGTGCAGTATGGCCGCCTGATTGATATCGGCCGCAAGGTAGTCGAAGAGCGCGTGCCGTATTCGTTTGCAACCAATCTGAAACGCAAGGCCTTGAAAGAACTGCTGCCGCGCAAATGGCTGTTCACGCCCGCCATGAAAACCGGCCAGCTGTTCCGCCCGCTGCTGCCGAAGTCGCTGCAAAACAAGGTGCCGCGCAAGGAAGATGCAGGCGCCTGGCCGACCCGTACGCATGCACGCAAGATGTTGTTGCTGGATGGCTGCGTGCAACCGGCGATGTCGCCCAACATCAATGCGGCTACCGCGCGCGTGCTGGATGCGCTGGGTGTGCAATTAGTGGTTGCTCCCAAAGCCGGCTGCTGTGGTGCGATCCGTCATCACTTGAACGATCACGATGGCGCGCTGGACGATATGCGGCGCAATATCGATGCGTGGTGGCCACTGGTGCAAGCCGGTGCGGAAGCGATTGTGATGACGGCATCGGGTTGCGGCGCAACGGTCAAGGATTATGGTCATCTGCTGGCGCACGATGCGGCGTATGCAGAGAAGGCACAGCGAATTTCCGCGCTGACGAAAGACCTGAGTGAAATCATGCCGGCGTTTGAGCTTGAGTTGCAAGATCGCCTGCATGGAAAAATCAGCAAACGTGTGGCCTATCATCCGCCTTGCACGTTGCAGCATGGCCAGCAGATACGCGGCAAGGTCGAAGGCGTGTTGCGTGCCGTGGGTGTAGATGTGCAGTTATGTGCGGACAGCCATTTGTGTTGTGGTTCGGCCGGTACCTATTCGGTCTTGCAGCCAGAGCTGTCGTATCAGTTGCGCGACGATAAAATCGCCAAGCTGGAAGCCACGCAGCCGGAGATGATCGTGTCGGCGAATATCGGTTGTCTGACGCATCTGCAATCGGGTACTGATACACCGGTCAAGCACTGGATAGAATTGATAGACAAGGCTTTGTCTGCCGCACATTAAACAAGCAGTAAGCAAAAAACGCTGGCGTACTTTTATGGTACGGCCAGCGTTTTTTTTATTTCTTGCTGCTTATTCAGCCAGCAGTTTGTTGATATCGCTTATCAATTTTCAGCAGATGGATGTACCTCACCGAAGAAGCAAGGCAGCCGTTGCCTGACTCAATCAACATACGTCTGCTCGGCACGAGTCGAATCTTAAGTTGCGCTAACGTTGCCATGCGTGAGCATCGGGTGGCGCAACAATTCATTCAAGCTGAACTCGCTTTGCCTATCGGCTGAATCGGGCGGATAGATGCCCGAGGTTTGCATTGCTGAACCATCTGCCGGAGACCAGGGCATCGGTATGTAAATGGCGATGACTGTCGATCTTCTACGCGCAATAAGTTATTCTTCTGGAAAAATTGGCCTGACACTATTTTTGCTCAGCCTGTCTCTGCCATTACATTCCCATTTCAAGAGTATGCGAATGCTTGATAAGAAAATTCCTGCACCTGTAAGCGCGATGATCATCGGTGCGTTGATGAAATGGTATGCCCATCTGAGCGATATTCTGATGGATCCGTCGACCATCCGCATGGAGATAGGCATTGGCCTGTCCCAGCTTAGCGCTGTGATCGCGCTGATGGGAATGGCCTGTTTCTGGCGTGTGCGTACCACCATCAATCCGCTTGATCCGGGTAAGGCTAGCTGCCTGGTCACGAATGGCATCTTTCGGATGTCGCGCAATCCGATGTATCTGAGCCTGCTTTTGTTGCTGGTGGCGTATGCGATCCGTCTCGACTCGCTGGCCGTCTGGCTGGGCCCCTTGATTTTCGTGGCCTATGTGACTCGCTTCCAGATTCTTCCTGAAGAGCACGCACTGGCCGAGAAATTCGGCGAGGCGTATCTGGACTACAAACATCGTACCCGGCGCTGGATTTGAGAGAGGCCTATGGGTGTTGTGGTCGCAATCAAGGGTGCGAAGCCATTCGGCTTGACGCGCCTTGCTTGAGCACCGTGTGTCAGTGCACTACGCGTCGAGTAATTTCCTGATGTCGGCGATCAATTCTTCCGGTTTGGTTTGTGGTGCATAGCGTTTGTAAACGGTACCGTCTTTTCTGACCAGAAATTTCGTGAAATTCCATTTGATCGCTTCGCTGCCGAGCAGGCCGGGTGCAGCCTGTTTCAGGTATCTATACAGTGGGTCCGCATCGTCGCCGTTGACATCGATCTTGGCGAAGAGCGGGAAAGTCACACTGTAGATTTTTTCACAGAATGCCCCGATTTCTTCTGCGTTGCCCGGCTCCTGTCCGCCGAACTGATTGCAGGGAAAGCCAAGCACTTCCACACCCTGATCACGGAATTGCCGGTATACGGCTTCCAGTCCTTCGTACTGCGGCGTGAACCCGCACTTACTGGCCGTATTGACGATCAACAATACCTTGCCGCGATACTGTGCAAGATCGACAGCCGTACCGCTCAGGCTGTGTGTCTTGAAATCGTAAACGGTGTTCGCATTCATTTTTATACAATACCGAGATGCTCGGTGCCCTTGCTCAAATCGCGGTTTTTCGCTTCGTTGCCATGCAGCTTGATGGACAGGCGCAGATCGTTAACTGAATCGGCGTTGCGCAAGGCATCCTCGTAGGAGATTTTTCCTGCTTCATACAAATCGAACAGCGCCTGATCGAAAGTCTGCATGCCGAGCTCGCGCGACTTCTTCATGATTTCCTTGATTTCATGCACATCACCTTTGAAGATCAAATCGGAAATCAGCGGCGAATTCAACATGATTTCCACCGCCACGCAGCGGCCTTTTGTATCTTTCAGCGGAATCAGACGCTGTGAAATCATGCCCTTCAGGTTCAGCGACAAATCCATCAGCAGTTGCTGACGACGTTCTTCCGGGAAGAAGTTGACGATACGATCCAGTGCCTGGTTCGAGCTGTTCGCATGCATGGTGGCCAGACACAAGTGACCGGTTTCGGCAAAGGCGATCGCGTAATCCATGGTTTCGCGATCGCGGATCTCACCGATGAAAATGACATCCGGCGCCTGACGCAGCGTGTTTTTCAGCGCGACTCCCCAGCTCTCGGTATCGACGCCGATTTCACGTTGCGTGATGACGCAGTTTTTGTGTGGATGCACATACTCGACCGGATCTTCGATCGTGATGATGTGACCGTGACTGTTTTCATTGCGATAGCCGAGCATGGCGGCCAGCGTGGTGGATTTGCCCGAGCCGGTAGCGCCGACCATGATGACCAGGCCGCGCTTGGTCATCACGACATCCTTCAATGTTTCCGGCACGCCCAGATCTTCGATTTTTGGAATCGCAGTGGTGATGGTACGCAGCACCATGCCGACCTTGCCCTGTTGCACGAAGGCCGAGACGCGGAAGCGGCCTATGCCGCCGGGGCTGATCGCAAAGTTGCATTCCTTGCTTGCTTCGAATTCTGCCGCCTGCTTGTCGCTCATGATGGCGCGCGCCAGTTCGACCGTATGCGTGGCATTCAGCGGCTGGTTCGAGACCTGCGTCATCTTGCCGTCGATCTTGAACGCCGGCGGAAATTCGGCGGTAATGAAAAGATCGGAGCCGTTCTTGCTGAGCATCAGGCGCAGCAAGTCGTACATGAATTTGGTAGCCTGATCGCGTTCCATGATGATCCTTCCTTATTTGATTCTGTCAGCCGTAAGGCCTGGGCGTTCTTTGCTCGCGCATCGATCTTGACGCGTGCAGCTTAAGCGGATACTCACCCCACCTCGCAGCTTGCAGGCTGCTCGGATTCTTGCGGCGCAAGGCATGCCTTGCGAAATCCCGCACTCATCCCGGGAAATTATCCGGTGTCTTGGCGGCCGAGCGCGCCGTTGCATTCGAGATGACATTGCGTTTCACCAGCTCGGTCAGATTGCTGTCCAGCGTCTGCATGCCGACGTTGGAGCCGGTCTGAATCGCCGAATACATTTGTGCAATTTTTGATTCGCGAATCAGGTTGCGAATTGCCGGTGTGCCGAGCATGATTTCATGTGCGGCTACGCGACCGCTGCCATCCTTGGTTTTCAGCAGTGTTTGCGAGATGACGGCTTGCAGCGATTCGGACAGCATCGCCCGTACCATTTCCTTTTCATCGCCGGGGAAGACGTCGATGATACGGTCTATGGTTTTTGCAGCAGAGGAGGTATGCAGCGTGCCAAACACCAGATGGCCGGTTTCCGCTGCAGACAGGGCCAGCCGTATGGTTTCCAGATCGCGCAACTCGCCGACCAGCACCACGTCCGGATCTTCGCGCAAGGCCGAACGCAAGGCGTTCTCGAAGGAATGCGTATGCGGTCCCACTTCGCGCTGGTTGATCAGGCATTTTTTCGAGTCGTGCACGAATTCGATCGGATCTTCAATCGTCAGGATGTGTGCGTATTCGTTTTCGTTGACGTGATTCACCATCGCTGCCAGCGTGGTCGATTTGCCGGAACCGGTCGGGCCGGTCACCAGCACCAGGCCGCGCGGCTTGAGCGAGAGTTCGGCGAAAATCTTCGGTGCGTGCAAATCTTCCAGGCTCAAAATTTTGGATGGAATGGTACGCAGCACGGCAGCGGCACCACGATCCTGATTGAAGGCATTGACACGAAAACGCGCCAGGCCGGGAATGGCAAAGGAAAAATCGATTTCCAGACGCTCTTCATACACCTTGCGCTGGCCGTCGTTCATGATGTCATAAATCATGCCGTGCACATCCTTGTGCTCCAGCGGCGGCAGGTTGATGCGGCGCACGTCGCCGTGCACGCGTATCATCGGCGGCAGGCCGGACGACAAATGTAAATCGGAAGCTTTATTCTTGACCGAGAACGCGAGTAGTTCTGAAATGTCCATTTATAATCCCTGAGCCTGCAAATAAAAGGTGAAGCAAGAGGTGGAGCAAAAAGGCCTGACATCGATGCACGATACCGAAAGGTCTCGTAAATGTTAAATAATGTCTTAAAGAACTTTGATTATGTCTGTAATACGACAAAACTTGCAAGCTGTGCGTCAGCGTATTACCGACGCTGCGAACAGCGCGCAACGCGATGTGCATGAGGTCGAACTGCTGGCGGTATCGAAGACGTTTGGCGCAGATGCGGTGCTGGCTGCAGCAGAGGCCGGGCAGCGTGCATTTGGTGAAAATTATTTGCAGGAAGCGTTGGATAAAATCGACGCTATTCGTGCATTACGGCCCGATCTGACGCTGGAATGGCATTTCATCGGGCCGATACAGAGCAACAAGACGCGCCTCATTGCTGAACATTTCGACTGGGTGCATGCGGTCGATCGTGAAAAGATCGCCCACAGGCTGTCCGAACAAAGACCGGCCAGACTGCCGCCCTTGAATATCTGCCTGCAGGTCAATATCAGCGGTGAAGCGAGCAAGAGTGGCGTTCTGCCTGCCGATGCGCTATGCACGGCCAAGGCCATTGCCAATCTGCCGCAATTGCGCTTGCGCGGCTTGATGGCAATCCCCGAGCCGGAAGACGATGAGGCACAGCAGCGCCGCGCATTTCATCAGTTGCGAGTCTTGTATGAACAATTGCGTGCGGAAGGTTTGCCGCTGGATACGCTGTCCATGGGCATGTCGGCCGATATGCCGGCGGCAGTTGCCGAGGGCGCTACAATCGTGCGGATAGGCTCCGCCATATTTGGAACAAGGAATTATGCAAAATAATCTGAAAATCAGCTTTATCGGCGGCGGCAATATGGCTGCGGCACTGATAGGCGGCCTGGCCGGAAAACTGACAGCGGCACAGAATATTCATGTGATCGATATCAATGTCGACGCGCTGGCAAAACTGCATACGCAATTCGGCGTCACGACGGCGGCCGAGATCGATGCAAGGATCGCCGGCAGCGATGTGATCGTGCTGGCCGTCAAGCCGCAGCAAATGAAAGGCGTGGTGGCGCAAATCCTGCCGCATATCGGTACGCAACTGGTGCTGTCGATCGCCGCCGGCATACGCGCAGCCGATTTGTCGCGCTGGTTGAATGGGCACCAGGCTATCGTGCGCACGATGCCGAATACGCCGGCGCTGATCGGCAAAGGCATCACCGGTATGGTGGCAACTGCCGGCGTCAGCGATGCACAGCGCGCGGCGGCAGACGCCATCCTGCGTGCGGTAGGAGAGACGGTATGGCTGGACGATGAAAAACTGATCGATCCGGTGACGGCTGTTTCCGGCAGCGGCCCGGCCTATGTGTTTTACTTTATCGAAGCGATGCAGCAAGCCGCGCAGGAAATGGGTTTGACTGCAGAGCAGGGCAATGCGCTGGCGATTTCGACCTTTGTCGGCGCTGCACAACTGGCGGCACAGGCGTCCGATCCGGTTTCCGTATTGCGCGAACGCGTGACATCCAAAGGCGGAACCACTTACGCTGCGCTGACCAGCATGGAAGAGAGCGGTGTCAGGCAGGCCATCATCAACGCAATGAAAGCAGCCGCAGCACGCGGGCAGGCGCTGGGTGAGGAATTCGGGCGCGATTGATCTGCTCTCGCAGTAGCGGGCTTGCAATTGCTTTCATGCTGTGTCGCTGGCGCGGTACAAAAATAGGGCTAAAAACGATAAAGGCCGAATGTTCTTTCCGAACATTCGGCCTTTAGGCAATCTGGCAGTGCCAGTCGGCTTAGTTGCCGAGAACGATCTGCATGATGATACCGGAGGAGATTGCGATCAATACATAATCGGGGCCGGTCTGCACCCATTGATAACCGCGTGGCGGCGCATGCAGATGATGACCACGCCAGTCATTGACCACATATTGTCTGCTGCGATACTCATACGGAATGCGGTTGCCTTTGTAGAAGTCGTGGCGCGGACCTGCACCGCGTCCATGATGTCTTCCATTGTCATGTGCGCCAGCATGATTGTTGCGATTGTCGTGATGATCGCGGCGACTGTCATGTCCTCTGTTGCCACCTTTTCCATCGCGCTGCCCATGCGCATGGTGGCCACGATCATTGTGGTGATCGTCACGTGCGAAGGCCGAGCCGCCAGCCAGCAGGCTGACTGCCATGATGGTGGAAATAACGATTTTTTTGTTCATATGTGCTCCTTGCTGCAGTGAAACTGCATGGCATGCCATTAATCAGCACGATCATTTTTTCAGTGTTCGGCAGTACGATCTTTCGTGCTGCCGAATGATGGTCTTATTACATACGAAACAGGTTTTCAGAACCAGCCTGATTTGGTAAGACGCGTTACCAAATGTATCTGTCCGGCAAGCAATTCAAATTGCGCGCACGACACTGAAAGAGCGTACTCCACAGGGCGAGTTTTGTGGAAATATGCGCTCAATATGATTGCTAGCTGAAATCAATTTCAATCCGATTGCGTCCTGCTTCCTTGGCGCGATATAGCGCCGCGTCGCTACGGCATAGCGATACGTCGATATTTGCATCGTTTGCATGCATCACGGCAATGCCGATGCTCACGGTTACATGGATATCCTGGTCGAGCGCCATGAGTGGCGTTTCAGCGAGTTGGGAGCGCACGCGTTGCGCAAAAATCTCTGCCTCGGCGACACCCGCATCGAATAGCACGACGGCAAACTCTTCACCGCCTACGCGACCGACTGTATCGTTTCTGCGCAATGCATTGCGCAGAATGACGGCGAAATGCTTGAGCACCAGATCGCCTATGGCATGACCGTAGCTGTCGTTGATTACCTTGAAATGATCAAGGTCGCACATCAGAACTGCTGTCCGTGCACCAGCGATGCGTCGGGCGCGTGCCAGTTCTTCCTCCATACGCGTCATGAAATAGCGTCGATTAGGCAATTGCGTCAGAAAGTCGATGGTGGCAAATCCCTGCAATTCAATTTCTATGCGTTTGCGTTCAGTGATGTCCGTGATGAAGCCGTACCACAGCGTGCTGCCATCCGGTAATCTGCGTGGCCGCGCTTCGCCTTGCCGCCAGCGCAAACCCTGCCGGGGCAGGATGACACGATATTCGAGATACCAGGGCTGCAGGCTATCGGCAGACGTATTGAGTGAAGCGCAGTAGTTTTCCAAATCATCCGGATGAATGACTTGGTGTACAAGAGTGACCTCGCTGGCGACCTGCTCCGGTGTGAGTTCGTAAATATCCTTGAGGCCCTCGCTGGCATAAGGAAAAAATGCCTGGCCATCAGGCAGCATCCGATACTGATACACCAGTCCGGGTACTTCATTGGTCAGGGACGTGATCAGATCAACACTTTGCTGGAGCTGGTCGGCCAGGGAACGCATGGACGTGATATCTGTTGTTGTGCCTATCATGCGCAGCGGTCTGCCTTGCGCGTCGCGACTGACAACCTTGCCGCGGCTCGATATCCATTTGTAGCTGCCGTCCTTGCAGCGGATACGGTGTTCTACTGCATAGCTTTCTGTTTTCTGATCGAAGTGATCCTGTATCGTGGCCTGAACATAAGCAAGGTCATCAGGATGAACACGCGTGTAACTATCTTCGATCCGATTGCCAATTTCTGCATCCGCGTAACCCAGAATGGCTTTCCAGCCGGGCGAGTAGTTGATTTCTCCGGTCAGTACATTGCGATCCCATATGCCGGTGCCGCTCCCTTCGATGGCAAGCGCCAGGGTTGTTTCGCTATTGTGCAGTGCATCTTCGGCTTTTTTGATTCTGGTTTCAGCATCATGGAGTGCGATGGCAATGGATGCCATGACTGCATGGTCGGCAATTTCTTGCTGACACTTGTCACTGGTCGGCTCTTCTTTTCGTGAATAGGCAACGAAAATTCCGGACATGCAGTCTGCGGCAGACCGGATCGGCGTCATTGAACATACATGCAAGTCATGTTGCCGGGCCAGATGGTGAAGGCGGGAGCAAAATCGGTTTGCTTCGATATCTTCGGCAGTAATCTGCAGTTTGCTGTCCATCGTCATGCCATCAATTGCGCGACAGTAGTCTGGAGGCAGGCTGGGTGCGGCACCCAGACGCAGACAGTTGCCTGCCTCCAGCAGGAGAACGGCAATCATTATTTCGGGATTTTTATTTTCAATGTCGCTGGCAATGC
>NZ_JBEBPO010000067.1:0-13599 GCF_040395855.1 Herminiimonas fonticola
ACTCTGCTGGGCGATGCGCAGCGCATGTTCAATCTGCCGGTGCTGGAGTCGCTGGAACAGAAAAAGAATATGACTTTTCATGAGGTCAAGCAGATCGGTGCCGATTTGCGTATCCTTGCCCGTTTCATCTAACTTATTTGCTCATCATGTTTACTGGAATCGTCGCCGCTATCGGCAAAATCACTGCAATTTCCCCACTCGGCGACCAGACTGCCGGGCATCGCCTGACGGTGGATGCCGGTGGCCTGCCGCTGGCCGATGTCGCACTGGGCGATTCGATCACATTGAATGGCGCCTGCATGACAGTGGTGGCAAAGACGGAGCGAGCATTCGAGGTCGACGTGTCGCGCGAGAGTTTGAATTGCACCGCGGGCCTGGATGCAATCGGCGAAGTCAATCTGGAAAAAGCGGTGACTTTATCCGAACGCCTGGGCGGGCATCTGGTATCCGGTCACGTCGACGGTTTGGGAGTCGTCAAGAAATTCGAGGCGGTAGGCGAGTCCTGGTTGCTGGCAGTCAATGCGCCGAAAGAGCTGGCGAAATTTATCGCCGTCAAGGGCTCCATCGTCATCAACGGCGTTTCGCTCACGGTTAACACCGTTGCAGATAATGCGGATGGCTGCGAGTTTTCCGTCAACCTGATTCCGCACACGGTGCAAGTCACGACGCTCAAGCATTTGAAAACCGGCAGCAAGGTCAATCTGGAAATCGACTTGATCGCGCGTTATGTAGAAAGAATGCTGTCAACGACAACCAACGCAGCAAAATAATAACCAGGGGAAGAAGTGTTGCATCGTCATCGATGCGGGCTCATTCCCCTGGCTTTTTTAAAACGGGATAGTGTCCCAGGTTTTGCTCAATTGCTGATCGTCAAGCCGACGTTGGCAGATCATTCAATATCGCCGAATGCAATGGCTGACACGACGACGTTCATCACGGTGTCTTCAAAGATACGTTTTCCTCTGTCGCTGCCAGCTGCGCCCGCAGCCACCATCAATGGCAGCAAATGATCAGGATGCGGTTGTACCTGCCGTGCATTCGGCGCTTCTTCCCAATGCTGCAGCAAAGTATTGCGCGCATCTTCATCCTGCGTCGCCATATTGGCCAACCAGTCGTCGAATTGTTGCGAAGCATCTTTGTATGCCGGGCTGAAGCCACGCATATTGTGAAAGCTCATGCCGCTGCCGATGATCAGCACACCTTCTTCGCGCAGTGCTTGCAGCGCCTGGCCGGCGCGTAGATGCGCGGCGGGATCCAGCCCTTTTTTCATCGACAACTGTACGACGGGAATATCTGCATCCGGATTCATTACTTTCAATGGAATGAAGACGCCGTGATCCCAACCGCGTTGTGCATCGAGGTGTGCCGGCAGGCCAGCTGCGACCAGCAAATTTTGCACGCGCGCGGCCAGTTCCGGTGCGCCTGGTGCCGGATAGGTCAATTCATAAGTGTGTGCAGGGAAGCCGTAATAATCGTAAATCAGTGATGGCTGCGGGTTGGCAGCGACAGTAAATTCTTCCTCTTCCCAGTGGCCGGAAATGATGAGTATCGCTTTCGGACGTGAGCCGACTGCGCCGACTACACCGCGCAAGAAATCTGCCATGCGATCCCACATATGCGCATCGCCCGGCCAGTCCATGAAAAAGCAGGGGCCGCCGCCATGCGGGATGAAGAGGGTGGGTAATTTTTTGCTGTCCATGTTGTTCTCCGTAATTTTTCTGTTCAAGCCAATGCTTGTGCCTGTCCTTCTTGTCCTGCCGTGATGCGTTCCTTGAACGCGCCTATGAATTCGCGATAGGCCGGTTGCAGCTTTTCAAACAAGGGATCCTTGCGATGCTTGAGCATCACTTCACCGAACAGCTTCATGCCTAATGTCAGCGCTGCAGCAGTATCGGCATCAGTCAGTTGCGCGGTCTGTACACGCTGGATGATGTTGAACAGATCATCGTGATTGCCGGCTTCAAACTGCACGGGTTTATGCAGATCGCTCGCCGCATGCTTGCCACCCAGGTATTCCAATGTGACGCGATAATTGTGTGCGCTCATGCGACTTCCTTTTCAGATGACTCCAGCAACAAGGAGAGTTTGTCAGTTACTCTGGCCCATTTTTCATGCTCCGCTAGCGCCGGTTTGGACATCGTGATGCGTTGCCAATCCGGATGAGCAGACAGGCTGCGATTCAATTCCAGAAAATGCGCCTGATCCGCCGCCAGCTCGCGATCGCCGACTATCGCGCCGACCGGGCATTCGGCAACGCACATAGAACAGTCTATGCATTCGTCCGGATTGATCACCAGAAAATTCGGCCCTTCCATGAAACAGTCCATAGGGCAGACCGTGACGCAATCCGTATATTTGCACTGGATGCACGGTTCCGTAACAACAAAAGTCATGCGTTCTCCTTTATACGCATCACTATATTCATATATTTATCATTGATAAATATGCTATTTTTATAAACATTGTCGTCATATTGTTGATAATGGATATACTCAATTGCATGAAAACCTTTGTTGCAGTGGTGGAGACCGAAAGCTTCACCGCCGCTGGCACGCGTCTGGATATCTCGAAAGCGCTGGTATCGAAGTACGTTGGCACATTGGAAGATCATCTCGGGACACGCTTGCTGAATCGCACTACGCGCCGCCTCAGCCTTACCGAATCCGGTCTGGCGTATTACGAACGTTGTCTGCAGATTCTGGCCGACGTGGATGAGGCGGAGCAGGTGGCGGCGCAGTCGGCGGCCATTCCGCGCGGTACCTTGAAGGTGGCGATGCCGGTTTCATTCGGCACCGTGCGCATTGCGCCGCTGTTGACCGAATACATGCGACGTTATCCCGAAGTCCGACTGGATATTGCATTGGCAGACCGACGTGTCGATCTGATCGAGGATGGTTACGATCTTGCGATCCGCGTCGGCAATCTGCCGGAGTCGGGTTTGATTGCCCGCAAGCTGGCAACCGACCGCATCGTCCTGTGTGCGTCGCCGGCGTATCTAAAAGCACACGGCGTGCCGCATATGCCCGAAGAACTGAAGCAGCATGCCTGCCTCAACTACAGTTATTCCAGCAGTGGCGACGAATGGGTTTTTGGTACCGGCAAAACGCGTGCAGCAGTGCACGTTGATGGCCCCATGCGTGCCAATAATGGCGACATGTTGCGCTTGGCCGCACTGGATGGCGCAGGTCTGATCTGGCAGCCGCATTTTATTGTCGTCGACGATTTGAAGGCAGGGCGGCTGGTGGAATTGATGAAGGAAAGAAGCAGCACGAAGCTGGGTATTTACGCGATCTATCCGAGTCGCAAGCATCTGTCGGCTAAAGTGCGCACCTTCGTTGATTATCTTGCGGCATGCATGGCTTGAGTGGTGTGCGAGATTTTGTGGTGATTGGCATATAAAAATATAGCGATAATAAAAAAGGCCGTTCCCTCATCAGGAACGGCCTTTTCATTTGATCGCTTCAAGTCAAAACGTGACTTGAAATCAGCGATTAACGTTCGCCGAATGGACGACGGGTTGCGCCGCCTGCATCGCTGGTACGCGGGCCTTTGTTGTAGCCGCCTTCGTTGCGTGTTGCATTCGGTTTGCTGAATGTACGCTGACCTGGTTTAGCCGAGTTGCCACGGTTGTCGCCTGGTTTCCAGCCGCCTGGCTTGTGATTCGAGCGTGGTGCCGAAGCGGTACGCTTAGGTTCAAAACCTTCGATTACCGAGACCGGAATCAATTGCTTGATGAAACGCTCGATGCGTTTGACGTTCATGCCTTCTGCATGATTGACCAGCGAAACCGCGATACCGTTACGACCGGCACGACCGGTACGACCGATACGATGCACGTAGTCTTCCGGGAATTTCGGCAGATCGTAGTTGAATACGTGGGTGATCGCAGGTACGTCGATACCGCGTGCGGCAACGTCGGTTGCAACCAGTACACGGATTTGACCGCGACGCAGGCCGTCGAGTGTACGGTTACGTGCACCTTGATGCATGTCGCCATGCAGCGCAGCAGCAGCGAAGCCGGCGATGTTCAGACGATCAGCGATCGTGTCTGCATCGCGTTTTGTCGCAGTGAAGACAACAGCCTGATCCATCGTTTCGTCACGCAGCAGATGATCGAGCAGGCGATTCTTGTGCGACAGATCGTCGACAAAGTGCACACCTTGCTTGATGTTTTCATGCTTGGTCGCGGAACCGGCGATCTGGATCACCAAAGGATCTTTGGTGATGCGTTTTGCCATGGTGCCGACGGTGCCGTCCAGTGTTGCCGAGAACAGCATGGTTTGGCGGCCTTCTGGTGTTGCTGCAACGATTTTTTCGATGTCATCGATAAAACCCATGTCCAGCATGCGATCGGCTTCGTCCAGCACCAAAATCTGCAGTTCCGAGAAATCGATCTTGCCCGACTCCATGTGGTCGATCAGACGACCTGGGGTAGCAACCAGAATTTCCGGGTTCTTTGCCAGCAATTGCATTTGTTTCGGGTAAGGCATGCCGCCCAGAATCGAGACAGCTTTGACACGTTTCATGAACGCGCCGTATTTGTCGGTCGATGTGGTGACTTGCAATGCGAGTTCGCGGGTTGGGGTCAACACCAGCATTTTCGGTTGTGCAGCTTTGAAGCGTGGGCGATCGCCGCGTGAGCGGGCCGATTGTGCTTCCTGATTTGGTGTTCTGCCAGCAGCTGGTTGTTGTTCATCAGCTTGAACTGCGAATTTGTGCAGGGCAGGCAGCATGAATGCAGCCGTCTTGCCGGAACCTGTTTGTGACGAAACCATCATGTCACGGCCTTCGATCGCGGCAGGAATCGCCTGTGCTTGCACGCCGGTAGGGGCGGTGTAGCCGGATTCAGTCAATGCCTTGATGATGGACGCGTGGAGACCTAGTGATTCAAATGTCATTATTTTCTTTCGTAAAATCAGCGCAACACCGAGCGATCACGGATTGTGTCCATGATGGCGTCTGGAAGTTGCGCAAAAATGCAAAGCCAACCAACGAAACAGAAACAGCTGTGAAAACTCTGAGAGATTTCGGCACAAAAGCTTTGCGCCGGGACGGTGTATAAATTTCAACACCTGAAGGCGGGGGGCTTTATCGTTAATGCTAACGGTTCGCAATGCTGCAAAAGTGCTTCGCCTGTTGCAAAGCACAGCGCGCATTGTAACGGATAGGGGCTCGGATGTCGAGGGCTTTCTGGCAAGGCGCAATGGGGGGCGATAATGCGCGCGTCTGGAATGACTGATGCAGCCTTGCAAAAAGTCGGGGCAAAAATGAAAAGCGGTGATGAAAAAACAGCACTAGTGCCTGATGCGCACTGCAAAAAACAATTTCTTTGCAGTGCGCGCTATCCAGGGCGCTTGTTTACTCTGCGTCAGGCGCGTACATCACGTGCGAAAAACCGCCATCGACATAAGTGATTTCGCTGGTGATGCCGGCGGACAGATCGGACAGCAAGAAGGCAGCGGTATTGCCGACATCTTCAATCGTCACATTGCGACGCAAAGGTGCGTGTGTGGCAACGATGCCGAGCAGCTTGCTGAAATCCTTGATGCCGCTGGCAGCCAGGGTCTTGATCGGGCCGGCGGAAATGCCGTTGACGCGCACCCCCTTGTTGCCCAGCGATTCAGCCATGTAACGCACGCTGGCTTCGAGCGAAGCCTTGGCCAGGCCCATCGTGTTGTAGTTCGGGGTGGCGCGCACCGAGCCGAGATAGCTCAGCGTCAGCAAGGCGGAGCCCGGTTTTAACAGTGGCAATGCCGCTTTGGCCATCGCCGGGAAGCTGTAGGCGGAGATGTCGTGCGCAATGCGGAAGGATTCGCGCGACAGGCCTTCCAGGAAATCGCCGGTGATCGCTTCGCGCGGCGCGAAACCGATTGAGTGCACCAAGCCATCGAGCTGACTCCAGGATTTGCCGAGGTCGGCAAACAATGCATTGATCTGTTCGTCGCTGCCGACGTCGCAATCGAAGATCAGTTCGCTATCGAATTCCTTGGCGAAGTCGGTAATGCGATCCTTGAAGCGATCGCCTACATAGGTGAATGCGAGCTCGGCGCCTTCGCGCTTGCAGGCGCTGGCGATACCGTATGCGATCGAGCGGTTCGATAACAAACCGGTGATGAGAATTTTTTTGCCTTGCAAGAATGCCATGAACGACTCCGGTAACTGTTCGGGAATGAATCAGGAATGGGCAAGATTGTAGGGGCTAGCTGGCGCGACAGCAAGATTTCTCATCATTCTGCAGGTTTTTAAGCGCGATTACCCTTGTCAGATGCTGTGTCGCAGGGGTGATTATGTAGAATAGCTGCAACATCGAATCATGCGTTGCCCTCAGGACGATATTTCTAGCTATCTTGCAGAGGCGAGACAGGATGGCACTCATCACCAACGACAGGCGAATGGCTAAATTACTCTTTTCTTTTTTGCTGGCCTGTATTCTTTCTCAGGGTAGTAACGCCTTTGCCGCACACGCTTTTTCGCTTTACGACACGCCGAAGTATCCGGCCGGTTTTACCCATTTCGATTATGTGAATCCCAATGCGCCGAAAGGTGGTGAGCTATTCCTCGCCAATCCGGACCGTCGCACCAGCTTCGACAAGTTCAATCCCTTTTCCATGAAAGGCGTCTCGGCGGCCGGGGTATCCAACCTGATGTTTGAAACGCTGGCGGTCGGTTCATCCGATGAGATTGCGACCATGTATGGCTTGCTGGCCGATGACATGGTGCTGGCGCCGGATCGCATGTCGATGACGTTCAGACTCAACCCCAAGGCACGCTTCAACAATGGCGATGCCGTGCTGGCCGCCGATGTCAAATATTCGTTCGACACCCTGATAGCCAAAGGGGCGCCGCAATTCAAATCCATCTTTGCCGAAGTCAAACAATGTGTGGTGCTCAACGAGCGCACCGTGCGTTTCGATTTCAAATCGCTGAATCATGAGCTGCCTCTGATCGTGGGCGGCGTGCCGGTGTTTTCACGCAAATGGGCCGCCGGCACCGATTTCGACCAGATCCAGTTGACGCCACCTATAGCCACCGGCCCGTATCTGATCGATCGCTACGATAGCGGGCGTTCGATCAGCTACAAACTGAACCCTGATTACTGGGGCGCAGATATTCCGGCGCGCAAGGGCATGTTCAATTTCGGCCGCATCAATTACCGTTTCTATAAAGACGATGTGGCGCGACTGGAAGCTTTCAAGGCTGGCGAATTCGATCTGGTGGTCGAATACAGCGCCAAGAATTGGGCGCGCAGTTACAAGGGACCGAAATTCAGCAGCGGTGAAATTATCAAGCGCGAATTGACGCATTCAAACGGCGCCGGCATGCAGGGTTTCGTGATGAATCTGCGGCGGCCGCAATTCCAGGATGTGCGCGTGCGGCGTGCACTCGATCTGGCGCTGGACTTTGAATGGATGAACCGGCAACTGTTCTTCGGCTCGTACAAGCGGATTTATTCTTTCTTCAATAACAGTCCGATGGCAGCGACCGGCCTGCCGTCGGCGGATGAACTCGCGTTGCTGGAACCGCTGCGCAGCAAACTCGATCCTGTGGTCTTCGGTCCGGCGCCGATTCCGCCGCGCACCGATCCGCCGCGTTCGCTGCGCGCCAATTTGCTCGAAGCGGTGGAGCTGTTCCGTCAGGCCGGCTGGACGTATCGCGATGGCGCCTTGCGCAATGACAAGGGCGAGCCCTTCGCATTCGAGATCATGGATGACCAATCGGCCCTGTCGCGCGTGATCAGTGTGTATGTACGCAATCTGCAAAAGCTGGGAATACAGGTGACGCAACGTACCGCCGATTACGCGCTGGTGCAGAAGCGCATGGAAGAATTCGATTTCGACATGACCAGCATCCGCTTTCCCGATGTCAGCAGCCCCGGCAATGAAATGTTCGATATGTTCGGCTCCAAGGCGGCCGATGAAAAAGGCTCGAACAATGCCTGGGGTTTGAAGGATGCTGCAGTGGACCGGCTGGTGGAAAAACTGGTGGCGGCAGACAGCCGGCGACAGCTGGTCGCTGCTGCGCGTGCGCTGGATCGCGTACTGCTGCACAAGCACATCGTCGTCACGCACTGGTATTCGTCCACGCATCGCGTTGCCTATCGCGATCGCTTCGGCATTCCGGCAACGGCGCCGCTTTACTATCAGGCCGATCCCTATGTGATTTCCAGCTGGTGGGAACAGAAAGCAAGATGAGGATACCGCGATGAATATCTGGTCTTACATAATCAAGCGCGCATTGCTGATGCTGCCGACCCTGCTGGGTGTGGTGGCGATCACATTTGCCGTGATCCAGTTTGTGCCGGGCGGCCCGGTCGAACAGGCTTTGATGGAGTTGAAAGGACAGGTCGGCGCAGGTGAAGCAACCGGCGGTGGTGCTTCGCAATACCGTGGACGGCAAGGCATAGACGCCGAGCGTGTGGCAGAAATCAAGGCGCTGTACGGTTTCGACAAGCCTGCGACTGAACGCTTCTGGCAAATGCTGAAAGGCTTTGCCACTTTCGATTTGGGCAAAAGTTTTTATCATCACAAGGATGTGTGGGAACTGGTGGTGTCCAAGTTGCCGGTCTCGATCACGATTGGTTTGTGGACGTTCTTCCTGACCTACTTTATTTCAGTGCCGCTTGGTATCGCGAAAGCGGTGCGCGAAGGCAGCCGCTTCGATTCGATCACCAGCATGATGGTGCTGGTCGGTTATTCGATTCCCGGATTTATCCTCGGCGTGTTCCTGCTGGTGATGTTCGGCGGCGGCAGCTTCGTCCAGTGGTTTCCCTTGCGCGGCCTGACCTCGGATAACTGGGAGCAGTTATCGCTGCTCGGCAAGGTGCTGGATTATCTGTGGCACATTGCCTTGCCTATTACTGCATCGGTAGCCGGATCGTTTGCGGTGATGACGATGTTGACCAAGAACACCTTTCTCGAAGAGATACGCAAGCAGTATGTGTTGACTGCGCGCGCCAAGGGTTTGAGCGAAAACACCGTGCTGTACAAGCATGTGTTCCGCAATGCGCTGATACCGCTGGTGACCGGTTTCCCCGCTGCTTTTATTGGCGCCTTCTTTGCCGGCAGCCTGCTGATTGAAACCCTGTTCTCGCTCGACGGCCTCGGTTTGCTGTCCTATGAATCGGTGATACGGCGCGATTATCCGGTGGTGATGGGTACCTTGTATCTGTTTACGCTGATCGGCCTGATCGTCAAATTGCTGGGCGACCTGTGTTACGTGTGGGCCGATCCGCGCCTGCAGTTTGAAAGTCTGAATCGATGAACGGCACAGTATCTTCCCCTGTACCGGTGGCGCAGTCGGTATCGCCGGCCCGGCGCGTCTGGCTGCGTTTCAAGAAAAACCGACGCGGTTACTGGAGCCTGATTATCTTCAGCATACTGGTGGTGATCAGCCTGCTGGCCGAGCTGGTGTCGAACGACAAGCCGCTGGTGGCGCGCTACAACGGCGAATTGGTATTCCCTATATTCACCACCTATTCGGAAAAAAAATTCGGCGGTGATTTTGAATCGCAGGCAGATTATCTCGACCCGTTCATACAGGAGCAGTTCAAAAAGAATGGCAACTGGGCGATTTATCCGCTCAACCGCTATCACTTCGATACGCTGAATTATTTCGCTGCCGCGCCGAATCCGGCACCACCTTCTGCCGAGAACTGGCTGGGCACCGACGACCGTGGCCGCGATGTGGTGGCGCGGCTGCTGTACGGTTTTCGCGTCTCGGTACTGTTCGGTCTGGCGTTGACGTTTACCGGCGTGTTGCTGGGATTGCTTACCGGTGCAGTTCAGGGTTACTTCGCCGGGAAAACCGATTTGTTCTTCCAGCGCTTCATGGAAATATGGGGCTCCATGCCGGAGCTTTATCTGCTGATCATCTTCGCTTCTATATTTCAACCCAGCGTCGGCCTGCTGCTGATTCTGCTCTCGCTGTTCGGCTGGATGGGCTTATCCGATTATGTGCGCGCGGATTTTTTGCGTAATCGCAATCTGGAATATGTACAGGCAGCACGTGCGCTGGGTTTGAGCAACGGTCAGATCATCTGGCGTCACATATTGCCGAACAGTCTGACGCCGGTGGTGACTTTCCTGCCGTTTCGCATGAGCGGTGCGATTCTGGCGCTGACCAGTCTGGACTTTCTCGGTCTTGGCGTGCCGGCTTCGACGGCCAGCCTGGGTGAATTGCTGGCGCAGGGAAAAAACAATCTCGATGCGTGGTGGATTGCCTTGTCCACGTTTGTCGTGCTGACGGTGATGCTGCTCTTGCTGACCAATATTGGCGATGCCTTGCGCAACTCGCTGGATGTGCGGAGGAAGGCATGAGTTTGCTGGATATTCAAAACCTGCAGGTTTCGTTCGATGCCGGCAAGGTCGTCAACGATGTCAGCTTCAGCATTGCTGCCGGCGAAAAATTCGCGCTGGTGGGTGAATCCGGTTCAGGCAAGACCGTCACCGCGTTGTCCATCCTGCGTTTGAATCAGGATGCCGCTTATGCCGGCAGCATACTGTTTGAAGGCCAGGACATTCTGCAAAGAAGCGAAGCTGCCATGCGTGCGGTACGCGGCAAGGATGTCGCGATGATTTTCCAGGAGCCGATGACGGCGCTCAATCCGCTGTTTACGATCGGTAACCAGATTGCTGAAGTATTGATGCTGCATGAAGGTATCAGCGCCAGAGCCGCCGCCTTGCGTGCGATCGAGCTGCTAGACAAAACCGGTATCCCGGAACCGCAGCGTCGCGCTATGTCGTATCCGCATCAGCTATCCGGCGGGCAGCGCCAGCGCGCGATGATCGCCATGGCGCTGGCGTGCAAGCCCAAGTTGCTGATTGCCGATGAGCCGACGACTGCACTGGATGTGACGATACAGGTGCAGATCGTTGAATTGCTGAATCAGTTACAGCGTGAAGAAAACATGGCAGTGCTGATGATTACGCACGACTTGAATCTGGTGCGCCATTTTGCCGATCGCGTGGGCGTGATGGAAAAGGGGTGTCTGGTTGAAGTGGCGGCAACCCGGGAGTTGTTTGCTGCGCCGCGCGAAACCTATACGAAAAAACTGCTGGCGAGCCAGCCGCAGCAATTGGTCAATACACTCAACGAAACGGCCGCGCCCTTGCTGAGTGCCGAGCATCTGCGCTGCACTTTCGATATCAAGCAAGGATGGTTCAAGACGACGCCATTTGTGGCGGTCGATGACGTCAGCGTGCAGGTGCGCCCCGGTGAAACCCTGGGCATCGTCGGTGAATCCGGCTCCGGAAAATCGACGCTGGGTCTGGCTTTGCTGCGACTCTCAAGCGCCAGGGTCAGCGGTGCGATTGCATTTGAGGGTAAGTCGTTGAATGCGATGCAAAGCGATGCCTTGCGGCCTTTGCGTGCGCGCATGCAAATCGTGTTTCAAGATCCGTTTGCTTCGCTGTCGCCACGCCGCACGATTGAACAGATCGTCGGTGAAGGTCTGGCCCTGCATCAGCCGCAACTCGGCACTGCCGGTATACGTCAGGCAGTAGCCGATGCTTTGCTGGAAGTCGGTTTGCCGCCCGAGATCATGACGCGCTATCCGCATGAATTTTCCGGCGGCCAGCGGCAGCGCATTGCGATTGCACGCGTGCTGGTGCTGAAGCCTGATCTGATTCTGCTGGATGAGCCTACTTCTTCACTCGATGTATCGGTACAGCAGCAGGTGTTGCAGTTGCTGCTGGAATTGCAGAAGAAATATGGCCTGGCCTATATTTTCATCAGTCACGATCTGGCGGTCATACGTGCGATGGCACATCGCGTCATCGTCATGAAAGACGGCAAGGTAGTGGAAAGCGGAATGACGCAGGCGGTGCTGTCGCAACCGGCAGAAGCCTATACGCAGCGATTGCTGGCAGCTTCCGTCTATGCGGCTGCGGATGAAGAAGCGACAGCAGTGCAAGCCTGACGCAATTTCCTTATTTGATGATGCTGCGGGTTGATTGGACGGCGACTATGCTGTCTTTGCTGGAACGGTTGTTGCCGGCTTTTGCCGTAACTGTTTTTGATCTGGTGACGTTACTTGCCTGCTTGCGGCTTGATGCGGCAGGCTTGGCTTTGCTGGCAGTGCGGAAGGGTACATGCAGTTCCAGCTTCTGGCCATGTGCCAGTTTGTCACCGCGCAAATTGTTCCAGTTCTTGATTTGCGCAATCGTTACCTTGTAACGGTTGGCGATCGAGGTAAAGCTGTCCTGCTTCTTGACTGTCACATGGATGCGTTTTGATTCCGGCGCATCGGGCGCCATCGCCAGCGTCGCGTTATCTGCGACTTCTTGCGTAATGTCTTTTTGCGCTGCACCCTCTATACGTGGCACCAATATCGTCGAACCGGCCTTCAGCACCATTTTCGGCGGGATATTGTTGACTTCGCGGATGACCTGCGGCGTCGTATGGAATCTGGCGGCGACGGTTTCAATCCGCTCACGCGCATTGGTGATTTTGTGCGCGGTCCATGAGGACAGGGCGTGTCCCCATTTGGCCAGATTCGTCTTGAATTTTTCGGCATTGCCTTGCGGCAGAAGAATTTGCGTATTGCTGCTGCCGGTAATGACAGGGCGATTGAATTGCGGATTCAGCGCCTTGAATTCTTCCATCGGTAATTCCGCCAGCTGCGCGGCGAGTTTGACGTCGATGTCGCGGGTTTTTGCCACGCTGACAAAATAAGGCTGGTTATCGACCTTCAGCAAACTGATGCCATATGCATCCGGTGTGGCGATGATGTTTTTGACGGCTTGCAACTTCGGCACGTAGTTCTTCGTTTCTGCCGGCATGTAGGCAGACAGGCTGTTGAAATCCGTTCCTACGCCTGCGGCTTCGGCTTTCTTGATGGCACGCTGCACTGAACCTTCGCCCCAGTTATAGGCAGCCAACGCGAGTTGCCAGTCGCCGAACATGCCGTACAGACGTTGCAGATAAGTCAGTGCAGCGTCAGTCGATGCCAGCACACTGCGACGTTCGTCCTTGAACATGTTTTGTTTCAGGTTGAAATCGCGGCCGGTGGAAGGAATGAATTGCCACATGCCGGCGGCTTTGGCGGTCGAGTAGGCTTGCGGGTTGAATGCGGACTCGATGAAAGGCAGCAATGCCAGCTCGGTCGGCATGCCGCGTTTTTCCAGTTCCTCGACGACGTGATACAGATACAGCGATGCGCGTTTGGTGGTGCGGCCGATGTAGTCGGGTCGCGAGCTGTACCAGACAGTCTGGTTGATCACCAGTTGATTGTCGACCAGATCCGGAATTGCAAAGCCCTTGCGTATGCGGGCCCACACATCCATATCGCTGGAAACGACAAATTCGCTCAGCGGATCGTTGGCAAGGTTGGGGTTGTCCTGCAAGGCGGCATCCTGTGCCCAGCTGCTGTACGAATACGGTAGCGACAGGTCGCTGGCAGCGTGGGAGATACTGGAAATGCCCAGCAGGAAAATACTGGCAGAAACAAGTTTGAACGGTGCTTTAAAATCGGATCTAGACATGGGGTCTCGCAAATTGACCGACCCATGATCAGCCGGTTGAAAAGAATAATTGTCGAGTGTAAGTAATGCGCATTTTGCGCGTCAAGACAATTTACACAAGGATTGTTGCCTGACATCG
>NZ_JBEBPO010000068.1:0-13560 GCF_040395855.1 Herminiimonas fonticola
TCGCCGGTAATTTCCGTCGTTTGCGCCGACGTGATCACGGTGACGTTGGCCAGGCTGTGCAACTTGCGCTGCAACACGGCATCGGCGCGCAGTTCTGCGCCAAATTCGATCAGGGTCACATGACCGACGATACCGGCCAGATCGATCGCCGCTTCGACACCGGAGTTGCCGCCGCCGATTACTGCTACACGTTTGCCCTTGAACAGCGGGCCATCGCAGTGCGGGCAATACGCAACACCCTTGTTACGGTATTCGTTTTCACCCGGCACGTTGATGGTTTTCCAGCGTGCGCCGGTGGCGAGGATCACGGTTTTGCCTTTCAGCGAGCCGCCGTCCTTCAGTTTGATTTCGATCAGTTTGCCCGGCACCAGCTCGGACGCCATTTGCACGTTCATGATGTCGACTTCGTAGCTCTTGACGTGCTGTTCCAGCGCGACGGCAAATTTCGGGCCGTCGGTTTCCTGCACCGAGACAAAGTTTTCAATCGACAGCGTATCCAGCACCTGGCCGCCGAAGCGTTCCGCGACCACGCCGGTGCGTATGCCTTTGCGTGCGGCGTAGATTGCAGCGGCTGCACCTGCAGGACCGCCGCCGACGATCAATACATCGTACGGTGCCTTGGCGCTGAGTTCTTCCTGTTTGCGCTTGTTGCCGCCGGTATCGAGTTTGGCGAGTATCTGTTCGATGCTGACGCGACCTGATTCAAACGGCTGTCCGTTCATGAACGTTGTCGGCACAGCCATGATGTCGCGTTCCTTGACTTCGTCCTGGAACAAACCGCCGTCGATCGTGACAGCACGGATGCGCGGATTGATCAGCGCCATCACGTTGAAGGCTTGTACGACTTCCGGGCAGTTATGGCAAGACAGCGACATATAGGTTTCAAAGGTGTAGTCGCCATCGAGATTGCGGATCTGTTCGATCACGGAATCTTCCAGTTTCAATGGGTGACCACCGGTTTGCAGCAAGGCCAGTACCAGTGAGGTGAATTCGTGGCCCAGTGGAATCGCGGCGAATTGTATGCCTGCGTGTGCGTCCGGGCGCTTGATGATAAAAGAAGGTTTGCGCTCGTCGTCATCGGTGCGTTCGACCAGAGTGATCTTGTCGGTCAGCGCGACGATTTCCTGCAGCAGTTCCTGCAATTCGCGAGATTTGTCGCTGCCATCGAGTGACGCGACGATCTCGATCGGTTGTACGATCTTTTCCAAATAAGAGGCTAATTGGGTTTTGAGATTGGCATCCAACATGATGGGTCCCTGCTTTCTTTTCAGTTTATAAAAAAGGTAATGCTCAAAGTGCAATGCACTTGTTACTGCGGTGAAGCTTTTATTCCGGGCCCAGCACTGGGCCCGGAACGATCAAACAATACTTACTTGTTCAAACTACTGATTGCTTCTTAGATCTTGCCGACCAGATCCAGCGATGGAGCGATGGTTTTTTCGCCTTCTTTCCATTTCGCTGGGCAAACTTCATTTGGATGCTCGGCAACGTATTTGGCTGCCTTCAGCTTGCGCAGTGTTTCGGATACGTCACGAGCGATGGCGTTGTCATGCACTTCCATGGTTTTGATGACGCCTTCTGGATTGATCACGAAAGTACCGCGCAGTGCCAAACCAGCTTCAGGGATGTGCACGCCGAATGCATTGGTCAGTTGGTGAGTTGGGTCGCCGACCAGTGGGAATTTGGCTTTGCCAACTGCTGGCGATGTTTCGTGCCAGACTTTGTGCGAGAAATGGGTGTCGGTGGTGACGATGTAGACTTCCGCGCCCAGTTTCTGGAATTCTGCGTAGCTGTCAGCTGCATCTTCAACTTCGGTTGGGCAGTTGAATGTGAATGCTGCCGGCATGAAAATCAGTACGGACCATTTGCCCTTCAACGATTGTTCGGTGACTTCAATGAACTTGCCATTGTGGAAAGCTTGCGTCTTGAAAGGCTGGACTTGAGTGTTGATAAGTGACATTTCGTTTTCCTTACAGGGTTAAAAAGAGGTGTGAGTACAGATAATAAGCGCTCGGCCATTATTTGTATAATTGATTTAATTTCTTCATTCGATTTGTTTTCGCTATCGAATAGGGCTGCATACAGCTGTTTCAATAACGAATTGCCTATTATGCCGTCTTACAGGGTTTGCTGCCCCGGAGGACTGTATGGTCAAGCACAACGCGTGCAGTGCCGCCGGCCTGTCCTTGTTTTACGCATATCAAGGCCGCATATAAAGAATTCAAGGAAAGGAAAACGTCATGAAAAAAATCATTGCTGTCTCCAATGCTCCCCGTCCTCATTGGGTGGGTGACGGTTTCCCGGTACGCTCGATGTTTTCATATCAAAGCCACGGCAAGCAGCTCAGTCCTTTTCTGTTGCTCGACTACGCGGGCCCGGCTGAATTTCCGGCCGCCGATCGCCCGCCCGGTGTTGGTTCGCATCCGCATCGCGGCTTTGAAACCGTCACCATCGTCTACCAGGGCGAAGTTGCGCATCGCGATTCCACCGGCCAGGGCGGCGTCATAGGTCCGGGCGATGTGCAGTGGATGACGGCCGGCGCCGGCATCCTGCACGAAGAATTTCATTCGGATGCATTCACCCATTCCGGCGGGACGCTGGAAATGGTACAGCTGTGGGTCAATCTTCCTGCCAGGGACAAGATGACGCCGCCCGGCTATCAGGCTATCGTCAGCAACGATATTCCGGTCGTGGCTTTGCCTGACGATGCCGGAACGCTGCGTGTGATTGCCGGCGACTATGCAGGCCATGCGGGAGCCGCGCATACCTTTACACCGATGCAGGTGTGGGATGTGAATCTGAAGCAGGGTGGCAAGAGCGAATTTACATTGCCCGATGGCTGGAACTCTGCGCTGATCGTATTGCGCGGTACGGTGCTGGTCAATGATGAACGCGTTGCGCGCGAAGCGCAGATGGTGGTGCTCGATAGCAGCGGCAGCAAGGTAAGGATAGAAGCCAATAGCGATGCTGTAGTGTTGCTGTTGAGCGGCGAGGCTATCGAGGAAGAGATCGTTGGTTATGGCCCGTTTGTGATGAACAGCCAGGCTGAAATTGCGCAGGCGATTGCTGACTTCAATAGCGGGCGCTTTGCACAGATACCTGCGCAGTCGTAACGAGGCGGGGCGTCATGCCGCGTCTGCATGGCATGACGTCCTCTTCCCGTCGCGAATGGCGGCGTTGCATTCCCCACATTGCGTTGCCAATGACCTTATAATTTGCCTCTTCATCCGTTTGCATCGTGCAGATTCCGTGCGGACTTCGTTCAGATTTCAATTCAAGGCTTATGAGTATCCCTTCCACCAAAACCGCAGCGACCGGCATCAGCGATGCCGAATGGCAGGTTCGTCTCGATCTCGCCGCCTGTTATCACCTGTGTGCGTTGAAGAACTGGGACGACCTGATCTATACGCATATCTCCGCCACTGTGCCCGGCGAAGAAGATCGCTTCCTGATCAATCCATTCGGCTTGCGTTTCGATGAAATCACCGCCTCGAATCTGGTCAAGATCGATTTGCAGGGCAATATCATCGGCGACCAGACGGCGCGCGTAAATGTGACCGGCTTCGCGATTCACGGCGCCGTGCACAGCGCACGCAAGGATGCGATGTGCGTCATGCATTTGCATAATGAAAACGGCGTTGCGGTCGGCATGCAGCAAGGAGGATTATTGCCCTTGTCACAGCACGCAATGCGTTTTTACCAGCAGATGGGCTATCACGATTACGAAGGACTGGCGCTGTCGCCAGTCGAGCAGACGCGACTGATTGAACGCCTGGGCGATTATCCTGCGATGCTGTTGCGCAATCACGGCACGCTGATCAGCGGCCGCACGATTGCTGAAGCCTATGTGCTGATGGATACGCTGGACAAGGCGTGTTCTTTCCAGCTGAAGGCGCAGGCTGGCGGCGGGCCGCTGAATATTCCACCGCCTGAAGTGTGCGCCAAGACTTACAGGGAATTGCTCGGTGACGGCTCGCCGGAAGGCATACTCGAATGGCCGGCATTGCTGCGCAGACTTGATGCGGTATCGCCTGCATATCGCGATTAACGGCCACGACTGATTTACTCAACAACTTATTCAATAATTTATTAACCAGAAGGGAAACCCATGCCAACCATTAACGTTCAATTATTTGAAGGCCGCACCGTCGAACAAAAACGCGCTTTCGTCAAAGCCGTTACTGAAGCAACCGTTGCCACGCTCGGCTCCAGCGCTGAATCGGTCGATATCATCATCGAAGATGTGAAGCGCGAAAACTGGGCAACCGGCGGCAAGCTGTGGTCCGACGTCTGATTGAAACAAGCGTATCCGCCAGCCGCAATCATCGGCTGGCACGCATGATTGTGCCGATCTCTTCGGCGCCCCATTGATAAATCATGCGCATCACCGACACACTCGCCATCGACGATAGCGAGATCGATCTCACCGCCATCCGTGCGCAAGGCCCGGGCGGACAAAATGTAAACAAGGTGGCGACGGCGATTCATTTGCGCTTCGACATTGCCGCTTCATCGCTGCCGGATTATCTGAAGGAGCGCTTGCTGCTGCTCAACGATCAACGCATCAGCAAGGATGGCGTCATCGTGATCAAGGCGCAGCAGGGTCGCAGTCAGGAGCAAAGTCGCGAAGAAGCCTTGCGTCGATTGCAGGAGTTGATCGTTGGCGTGACTGTCGTGCCAAAAGCGCGGCGCGCCACCAAGCCGACCTACGGTTCGCAACGCAAGCGCCTGGATGGCAAGAATGCGCGCGGGCAGACCAAGGCCATGCGTGGCAAGGTTGCCATCTGAGTTCCCATTTGCACGCGCAAAAGCAGCATTTCCCTATGTGATGTAAGGTACAGATAACGCTGTGCTTTCCAGCGATACTTGCATCTTCAATGTGAGGTGTCGACATCGACAAGCGATATGAACAAGGCTTTTGTAAAGGAAACAGGCGACGACGAGACTTTGTCCTTGTTGCCGGAAATGCCATTGGGTGTACGCAATTACATCACGCCGGCAGGTTATCGGCATTTGCAAAGCGAGTTGCAGCGCTTGATGAATGCGGCGCAGTCCGCGGCTGCGCACGACGAAAATTCCGGTAACACGGTCTTCCCGGAGATGTCGCCGGAACGGAGTTTGCGCGACCTTGAACAAAGCATTCATTATCTGCAAGCGCGTCTGGAAACGGCGGAGATTGTCGATCCCGGCGTGCATGCCGGCGAAGAGCAAATCTTTTTCGGCGCCAACGTTATCTATCAACATCAAAACGGCAAACAGCAGACCGTGACCATTGTCGGTCTGGATGAACTTGATCCGGCCAACGGCAGGATCAGCTGGCTGTCGCCGGTGGCGCAAAGTTTGTTGGGTGCTTGGACAGGCGATGAGGTGACGCTGGAGAGCCCTGCCGGAAAAGAGATGTTGAAAGTAAGGGCTGTGCACTATCCGGTGCGCAATAGCGAGCCGGGCGCAACTGCAGCGAGTTCCAGCGACAAGAAAACGAAGTAATGTTGTTGATATGAGATGCAGCTCGGCCTGCAAACAGAATCAGTCACCAAGGAGTGCAACATGACGCACGATCATTCTTCAAAAACCGAGAAAAAACCGCTAGTCGAGGCGCAAAAACTCACCCACGAGTCGCATGAAGAGTACCTGCTGGACAAGGCCCTGGCGCAGACCTTTCCCGCCAGCGATCCGGTAGCTGAAATGCCGACTGAAACTGTATCTTCCGAGGAAGAGCAAGCCAAGGAAACCTTGCTGGATATCGGTATTGAAATGACTTTTCCTGCCAGCGATCCGGTTTCAGTGTCGTCAGGCATTACGCGCATCGAGCATTCGCCGGATGCAGTGGATGCGCATATCGATCACCAAAACAGCCATGAAATCGAAGCAACTGAAAAAGCCGTAAAACATCCCCGCAAATAAAAGACGGTAAATCAGCAGAATGTCAGGGGAATTTCAGCGTCGCGCATTGCGCGATGCTGCCTTCTTGCCTTGCGATAGACACAGGCATGTCATCCGTCATCTTGTTCCGGTTTTAATTGACCTCGGTTAAGATCGGTGAAATCTGCTGCAACTTTCGGTAAAAATGCCGTTTCACGCGCTACTCCTTTCATGTTAGTATGCGACCGCACGCTAGGGGTCCTGAAGGCAACAGTCTTCGGGTGAGATAAAACCCTCCGTACCTGACCTGGATAATGCCAGCGTAGGGAAGCGCACAAAGTCCACGCACTACCTCTTTGTTCATTCCCTCGCTCGCGTCCGTTTTTTACGATTGATTTGCGACCGAATGAACAACATGATGCCCGCCCCGTCCTTCTCTTATTCCCTGCTTGCCCTTGCGATTGCACAGGCGTTTGCCTTTGCGTCGGCAGCACAGGCACAAACTTCCGACGATGTATTGCCTGCCGTGACGGTGGTGTCGGATTCGGCGACCAGCGCAGGCGTGGCCGGCATAGGCAGTTTTTCCGACACGCCCTTGCGCGAAGTGCCGGCCTCGATCAGCGTCATCACACATGAGCAGATGCAGGATCGCAGCATTCGCAGCGCCACTGATGCAGTCAAATACGATGCCAGCGTACAGAATTCCTATAACGCAGTGGGTTTGGCGGACTGGTTTGCGATACGCGGATTTACGCTCGATATGGGAAGCAGCTATCGCAAGGATGGCATGGTAATCCTTGCGCAATCGATGATCCCGATGGAAAACAAGGAGCGTTTCGAGATTCTTAAAGGCGTCGATGGTTTGCAGGCCGGCGGCGCTTCGGCCGGCGGCATTCTTAACTATGTCGTCAAGCGTCCAACGAACCAGCCCTTGCGTTCGGTCACGCTGGAAGTCAGTGAGCGCGGCACGCTTTACGGTGCAGTCGATCTGGGCGGACGTTCGGATGACAAGCGTTTTGGTTATCGTATCAATGCGGCGGCGGCAGATATCAAATCCTATGTGCAGGGTTCCGATGGCGATCGCAAGTTTGTATCGGGCGCATTCGACTGGCGTCTGAGCCCGAAAGCCTTGCTGCAAATCGATCTCGATTACCACCACAAGTCGCAATTGACGGTGCCGGGTTTTCAATTGCTGGGCGGAACCACGATACCTACCGGCGTGAGCGGCAAGACGATGTTGAACAATCAGCCGTGGAGCCTGCCGGTTACAGACGATACCAATAACATCGGTGTGAAGTTTGAATACGAATTGAACGATAGCTGGCGTACTGTTTTGCAAGCCAATAAATTTGAATTGCGGCGCGATGATGCGGTTGCATTATCGTCCGGCTGCCCGACGACAGGCATATCATCTGGCTATTGCGCAGACGGGACATTCGGCTTGTACGATCTGCGGCGTGACAATGACAAGCGCTCGGTGATGACGACGCAGGCCATGTTGCAGGGCAAGTTCAATACCGGTGAGGTCAAACATGATCTGACCCTGGGTGTATCCACGCTCAATCGTCGGGACAACTTTGCAGATTATCTTTTCAATCGGGCGGATGGCGATGGGCTTGGCAGCATCTACTATCCGAAGTTCAACACGGTTACCCTTGCGCCGACCAACCCCGTCAGCTTGCGTCGTAAAGAAGACGAGCGGTCTATTTTTACGCAAGACATCTTGTCCTTGAGCGAGCGGCTCAAGTTGCATGCCGGTGTGCGCTATACGCAACTGGAGCGCGATCAATTCAGGGCCTCGGGCGCGCTGGTTCGCCATACCGATAAAGACTTTGTACTGCCGAGTGTCGCTTTGGTATTCAAGCCGCAAGCAAACTGGTCTGTTTACGGTTCTTATTCGGAAGGTCTGGAATCCGGCGCGGAAGTTCCATCTCCGCTGAATGATGCCGAGACTGTACTTGATCCGAGCAAATCGAAGCAGGTTGAGATCGGCGTAAAGGCGGATCTGTCGGCAGACCTGAGCGTTGCTGCCGCATTGTTCCAGATCAAACGCAACAACGATTACGCGAATTCTTCTTTCGACTATGTTGTTGCTGGAACAGCCGTGCATCGCGGCATCGAATTGTCTGCACAAGGCAAGGCTACACGCAACCTGATGATAGGCGCGAGCATGACGGCGCTGCAGGCGTTTGCGAAAAATACCGGTGAGCCGCAGATCGAAGGTAAGCGCGTAGGCAATGTGCCGGCCTTCAAGTCTGCTGTCTACATGGATTACACGGTACCAACTATGCCAGCGCTCAAGCTCAATGCGACGTGGGTCTACTCAAGCAGCAAGATATTCGCGCCGACACGTGATTTCACTGCGCCTAACGTCATTGTGCGCAAGGAAGTCGATGCTTATCACGTGCTGAATGTAGGCGCACAGTACAAAACCAAAGTTTCCAATACGGTGACTACCTTCCGCTTCGGTATCGATAACGTGTTCGACAAGTTTTACTGGGGCGATGCATCGAATGCATTTGGTGGTTACCTGATTCCGGGTGCGCCGCGTGTATTCAGATTGTCGGCGCAGATGGATTTCTGATCACTGCCATCCAGGCACGTATCAGGCAAACCGCCACCGCTGTAGAAAGCACGCAAGGCTTTCTACGCCGGTGGCGTTTTTTATGGGTGTTGGTATTCTGCCGGCAGATAGGTGTTTACTTGCCGCACACGCTCAGCAACATCTCCTGATGCCAATAAAAAAGGGATGGCTTCTGCAGCGAGCGTCGCCAGCAATAGTTTGTGAACAGCTTGCCGTACCGTATCGGATTCGCGCTGCAGGCCATCGGCGATCCAGGGAGTGCTCGGTTCTGTGACGATGGTGAAGTCATAGCGATGCGCCCGCAGCAGATTTTCCAGCATTGCATCGATGCGGCCGAAATAGAATTGACTGTAGATAGCCGTCATCAGCGGCGTGGTATCGCAAAACAGAAACGCGCCGGCTGCTCGCGCTGCATCGTCCTCCCTTTCAAGTTGCGTACTGGCAATCAGATATTGTTCTTTTTCCTGCGGTGTACGCTGCTTCTCTTCCACAAACTCGCGCAGATATTCCGGCACCCAAACGGTATGGTGATGCGTGGCCAATGCGGCAGCCAGAGTCGACTTGCCGGTTGATTCTGCGCCGAGCAGTGCAATGCGTAACGGCGATGTGCTCATGAGGTAGCGATGTTTTGGTTTGCAAGGGATTTCTTCCAGGTGCGCAAGCCGATAACGGCCATGACGACAAACAAGGCAAACAGCAAGGCGGTGAGATACAGATTCTTGTGCAGATACAAGCCGATGTAAAGCAGATCGATGCCTATCCACACATGCCAGTTTTCCAGTTTTTTGCACGATAGCAAAAGTTGGCCGACCAGGCTGCCTGCGGTCAGGAAGGCATCGATATGTGGCACATCCGTATCGGTGAACAGACGCAGGAAGGAGGCGATGGCGACAAATCCGATCAGCCATGCCAGCGCCGAATGCAGCCAGCCCTTTGGTGTGAGGCGCGACACCTGTACGCCATGATGCGAGACGCCGCCGAACAGCCATTGATACGAGCCCCACAGCGAAACTGCGATAAAGAAAAATTGCAGCGACATATCACCGTACAGCTTGCTGTCGTAAAACACGACTGCATACAAGGCTGCCGATGCGATGGAGAACAACCACGCCCATGGCGATTGGCGAATATTCAATATCACCATGGCGAGCGCGAGTGCGAACGACACGATCTCAAGAAGAGAGGTGTGAATCAAACCAAAGAGCGCAAGCGGATCGTTCATGCCGGATATGTGCGTTGTTTTTTGTCGAGATAGAGGGTGGCGGCGGGTGAAAGCGCGGCTTGCCGAAATTTTTCTTAACGATATGGATAGACATCGTAATGCGAGCATGAATGTGCGCCTGCATGCGACTCCGCAGTATATTAAAGAAACGGACACTTCAAACACTATTCCCATTTTTTTCAATATGCCTGCAGCCAACCATCCCGATAATGCACCACCGGTCCCACCGGTACGGCCCGACAATGACGAATGCTGTCATGGCGGTTGCGAACCATGCATCTTTGATGTGTATGAACTTGAAATGGAGCGTTATCGTGTTGCCTTGAAGGCGTGGGAAAAGAATCGGGAAGACAGGATTGTGCGCAGGAAAGTAGCATCTAAATCATCAGCTAAATGATCATCGCTGCAATTTTTCCCCGTATTCCATGGCTGGATAAATACACACAAATAATTAAATCAAACGTTTGATTTATATGCTCTAATGCTGGCATGAAATCCGTCACCAGCAAAATCAATCTCAAATCGTCCGCTTCAAAGGCCTCTCCCGACAAGGAGGCAGGCGATGTACGCAAGCCGCGTTCGGATGGCGTCGAGGCGCGCGAGCGCCTGCTGCACACGGCCTTGCGCCTGTTTGCGGAAAAGGGTTACAGCAAGACTTCAACGCGCGAGATTGCGCAGGCGTCCGGCGTCAATATTGCATCGATCAAATATTATTTCAGCGACAAGGCCGGGCTGTATCGTGCCGCCTTCAGCGAACCTATGGGCGGCCCCTGTGATCATGCTCATCTTTCAGGGCAATCGAATCTGACATTGCGGGAATCCCTTGAAGGATTCTTTGCCATGTTTCTCATGCCTTTAAAACAGGGCGATCTGGTGCAGTTATGCATGCGCCTGCATTTCCGCGAAATGCTGGAGCCTACCGGCGTATGGGCGGAAGAAATCGATAACAATATCAAGCCTGCACATGCGGCGCTGGTGGCGGTTCTGCTCAAGCATATGGGCGTTGCCAGAGCGGATGACGATATCCACAGACTGGCATTTTCCATCGTCGGCCTGGCATTGCAGATTTTTATTTCGCGGGATGTGATTGAAGCGATTCGCCCCAAGCTGATTGCAACGCCGGCCGCGATCGAACTGTGGGCCGACCATCTGGCTGATTATGCGGAAGCCATGATTGCAGTTTCGGTAGCGCAGCGCGCCGCCGTGATTTCGCCTGCGATGGGCGGCATCAGCAAAAAGAAAAAATCATGAAAATATTTCACCTTGCCACTTGCATCAGCCTGCCCTTCTGGCTGACTGCCTGCGCCCTTAAGGCGCCGCCTGCGACGGTGCCGCTTACCCCGCCGCCACAATGGTTTGCGCCGGCACCGCAGGCGTCGGCGACAGATGGCGCTGCTGCTGGTTTGCCGCATCACGGCACGCTGACGGATTTGTCGCAATGGTGGCAACAGCAGAATGATCCGCTGCTGGTGGATTTGATTCAGGCTGCGCAAACCGTGAGCCCTACGGTTGCCACGGCGGTCGCGCGCATAGAGCAATCACGCGCGACCAGTGTATCGGCGGACGCGGCCTTGATACCCAAGCTGGATGCGAGCGTCAACGTGCAACGTACCAATATGCAGGCCCCGCTGCCCTTGGGGACGACGACGCAAGCGGCCCTGCAACCATCATGGGAAGCCGATTTGTTCGGCGGTAATCGCGCCACCAGCAGAGCAGCTCTCGCACGCTTGCAGGGCGCGCAGGCGAGCTGGCATGATGCCCGCGTATCTGTGGCGGCCGAGGTAGCCAACCGCTATTACAGTCTGCGTACCTGCAACAAGCTGATCATCGTGACACGCGCCGATGCGGATTCGCGTGCCGAAACTGCGCGCCTGTCGGATCTGAGCGCGAAGGCCGGATTCCAGGCACCGGCCACGGCAGCGCTGGCGCGCGCCAGTGCGGCGGAAGGCAGCGGTCGCGCCACCCAGCAGCGTGCCTTGTGCGATCTGGATGTCAAGGCGCTGGTCGCGTTGACGGCCATCGATGAGCCGGCCATCCGCAAAAAAATTGCCGATACGCCTGCGCCGGATACTTCCGCAACCATGCTGGATATCTCCAGCCTGCCAGCACAAACATTGACGCAAAGGCCGGATGTCTTCATTGCGGAACGCGAAGTGGCGGCTGCCAGTGCAGAAGTCGGCAACGCGCAGGCGCAACGTTATCCGCGTCTGACATTGAGCGGCTCGGTCGGCGTGGCGAGTTTTCGCTCCGGTGGCGTGACGACCAATCTCGATACATGGTCGATCGGTCCGGTGTCACTGACGCTGCCGATTTTCGATGGCGGCGCGCGCGCGGCAAATGTGACTGCAGCACAAGCGCAGTACGAAGCGGCGGTTGTCAGCTATCGCAGCAGCGTGCGGCAGGCAGTGCGTGAGGTGGAAGAAGCGCTGGTCAATCTGCAAAGCACGGCCGCACGCAGCGACGATGCACGCGTTGCGGTGGACGGTTATCGCGCCTCTTTCAATGGCACGGAAAGTCGTTATCAGAACGGTCTTGCCAGCCTGGTGGAACTGGAAGATGCACGCCGTGTCCGGCTGGCGGCCGAATTGAATGCCGTGTCGCTGGAGCGTGAGCGCATGGCCGCATGGATAGCCTTGTATCGCGCCGCCGGTGGCGGCTGGGTTAATCCCGACGCCGCACCGGCAGTGGCCGCACAAGCGCAATGATCGCCGTATCCATTCATTTGAATCTGACCAATAGCAACAATAACGGACTCAACACATGAAACGTTTCAAGACCAAAACCATCGTCCTTGCCGCCATCGCGCTGGTCGTCCTGGCCGCAATCATCATCGCCCTCGCAAGCGGAAAATCCGGTGCCGAGAAGAAAAAGGATGAAACAGGTCCCAAGCCGGCATTGACTGTGACGACAGCGCAGCCTTCAGAGGCGCGCTTGCCGATCAAGCTCTCCGCCAACGGCAGCATCACCGCATGGCAGGAAGCCATTATCGGCAGTGAATCGAATGGTTTGCAGTTGACCGATGTGCGCGTCAACGTCGGCGATGTCGTGCGTCGTGGCCAGGTGCTGGCAACCTTTTCGGCTACTTCAACGCAAGCCGATGTGGCGCAGGCACGTGCCAACCTGATGGAAGCTGAAGCCAATGCGGCTGATGCAAAGAACAATGCAGAACGCGCGCGTACGCTGGAAAGCACCGGTGCCTTGAGCACGCAACAGATCAACCAGTATCTGACGACCGAACAAACTGCCAGGGCCAAAGCCGAGGCGGCAAAAGCCATGCTCGCGGTGCAACAGGTGCGACTCGCACAAACGCAGGTTCTGGCTTCCGACAACGGTGTTATCTCTGCGCGTAACGCAACAGTGGGCGCGGTGGTTGGTGCAGGCACCGAACTGTTTCGTCTGATCCGTCAGGGCAGGCTGGAATGGCGTGCAGAAGTGACCTCTGCCGAACTCGGGCGCCTGGCAATCGGAACGCCGGCTCTGGTCACGGCAGCCAACGGTACACAGGTAAAAGGCAAGGTGCGCATGATTGCACCGACGGTCGATACGCAGAGTCGTTCGGCACTCGTGTATGTCGATCTGCTGCCGGCGGCAGCAAACATGCCACCCGCACGTGCAGGCATGTTCGCCACCGGCGAGTTTGATCTCGGCATGTCTACCGCCGTTACCGTACCGCAGCAAGCCATCGTGATTCGGGACGGTTTCAGTTATGTATTTCGTTTGAATGCAGATAACCGGGTAACGCAAACGAAGGTTCAGCCGGGGCGCCGTCTGGCCGACCGGATTGAAATCGTGGCAGGGATACCGCCGGATGCGGTGCTGGTTGTGAGCGGCGCCGGATTTCTCAATGATGGGGATCTGGTAAAAGTTGTCCCTGCACTGCCCGCTGATGGGA
>NZ_JBEBPO010000069.1:0-13461 GCF_040395855.1 Herminiimonas fonticola
AACGACCGCCCTTGTTTTCAGCAAGGACGGTCGCGCTACAAATGGGTTGTCAAAGCAATGGATTCTTAAATCAAATGATCCAGCATATCCGGGCCAAACACTTCACGATGCAGATGCTCCGTCGGCACACCCTTCTCAACGAGATCCGCCCATTGTGCCTGCATGAATGGCAACGGACCGCACATATAAACCTGCGTTTTTTTCACATCCCATTGCGGCAGTTTTTTCAATTCCATTCTTCCTGCCAGGCTGGTTTCATCATCGTGCTCGGCTTCTTCATAAAAAGTCACGCTATGCAGATTCGGCATGCTTGCCACGGCCTTTGCGATATCGGCGCGATGCGGATGATGGTGTGCATTACGCGCGGCATGGGCAAAAATGACACGGCGCCGCGGTGCTACTTTGGCAATCCGGTTCAACGCTGAAATCATCGGCGTGATGCCAACACCGGCAGACAGCAAAACGATAGGATCTTCGCCATCGGTATCCGGCGTAAAGTCACCGGCCGGCATGCTGACAGGAAGGATGCTGCCCACAACCACATTGTCATGCAGCCAGTTCGACACCATCCCGGCCGGCGTTTCCTCACCGGCCACTTCGCGCTTGACCGAGATGCGCAGATGTTGATGATCCGGCGATTCCGACAAGCTGTATTGACGCAACTGACGCAAACCGTCGGGCAGGAATATAGCGACACTCACATACTGGCCAGGCTGGAATTCCGGCAATTGCTTGTCTACTGCCACCATGGAATAGGAAGTAACCTGTGCGCTTTCCTTTTCCACTGCCACCACACGCATATTGAACAAATCACCCGGCTGTACGTCGGCGGCCTGATACAAACGGTTTTCTTCATCGATCAATGCCTGCGCCAGCAAGCCGTAAGCCTCTGCCCACGCGGCAATCAGGGCTGGCGTTGCGGCATCGCCCAGCACCTGCTTGATTGCGGCCAGCAAATGCTCACCGACGATAGGGTAATGCGCAGCCGTAACACCCAGCGAAACATGTTTGTGAACGATGCGCGAGATCACCGGCGTCAACGCAGCCTGGTTGTCGATGTTGGCCGCATAGGCGAACACAGCCGATGCCAGCGACTGCTGCTGGGAGCCGTTGGCCTGATTGCCGGCATTGAAAACATGATGCAACTGCGGATGCGATTCAAACAGATTCTTGTAAAACACCTGCGTAATGGCAAGACCATGTTCACGCAGAACCGGAACACTGGCATCGATATACGGACGGGATTCAGCAGATAACATTCACACTCCTATGTTGTACTTAAAATACTACTTATAAACTTAAAAAAAGGACCTTGCGGTCCTATCATTCACACGAATCGCACTACGGCAGTCAAACTACAGGTTGACACGATCCATCAAAAAAACCTTGTGCATATTGCCGATGTGCTCGCCGACATTGCCGTTCACGATATCGGCCAGCGTGTACAGGTTCATCGTGTCGTAAAAAGCTTCAATACCGACTTTCAATGCATCACGCAACAGGCAATCGCTAGACAGGCGGCAACCGATGCGTTCGCAATCAACCATTTCGGTATCGCCTTCCAGCATGCGCAAGACATCGCCTATATGCAGCTTGTCCACATCCATCGCCAGCCGTATGCCGCCATTGCGCCCACGTACCGCATCGATGCAACCCATCTTCGCCAGAGCGCCGACGACCTTGACCAGATGATTATGCGGCACGTCGAACTGCATTGCCACTTCAGCAACCGTCACGGCCGGGCTGCGCGCTTCCCGCGCCAAATACATCAGCACACGCAATCCAATATCAGAAAATCGGGTTAATTTCATCAGCCAGGGCACTCCAGTGCGAACATTCTATTAAATATGCATTTAAAAAGCAACTTATTCCATCACTCATTTAGTGATGGAAAAATAGCAAGTACGGCAATCACCACCGTCACACATTAAACAGGCATTGAAAATTTCAAATGCTAGAATGTGGAAACTATCCGTATCAGGGGACACATCATGCTGTTAGGTTTTATCGGGCTCTTCATCGTTTACGCATTGTCGCATTACTGGATTACGCTGAACAAGCGCGATTTCTTCTCGACCGTGCTGGTAATCGTATTGCCTTTTGTAGGCGTTTATTACCTGGGCTGGATGGCGCTGCTGTATTGCCTGCTTGCCGCCTACCTTGGCACCAAGGCCGGATTGAAAAAACTGCATCGCACCCGCGCTGTGCGCGTCTCGTTTTACGATAAAGACGAAGAAGAACAGAAATAACACAGTCGGCAAGACGGCCTATTTCGGTCCGCCTTGCCGCTCACTTTTCCGCTCGGCCTCACCACGCATACTTGCCTGCACCATGTGCTCCGGTTTCATACAGCCGGCATCTGTCGTCATCAAATAACACCGCAACTACATAAGCAACCGGCGTGCCATGAAGATCAAGCATGGCGCACATCGCCATATCTCAGCACGTCCCGCATCAGAGAATTTATATCCAGCGCCAGAAAAGATAGGCAACAACACACCAGAGCAGCACCACAATAACAGCGCCGATATAACTTTTTGGCTTGCGGCTTTGCCGGCCCATCCAGTCGTTTGCCTGCTCCCTGCACGCAGCAAGCACATGCGGCGGCAACAAGCGCACGGCAAGCCAGATCAGCGCCGGCAGCAACAGCATGTCGTCTACATAACCGAGTATCGGTACAAAATCCGGCACCAGATCGATCGGACTCAAGGCATACAGCACGGCCAGCACGCAAATAACTTTTGCCAGCAGCGGCGTATCCGGATGTTTGCGTGCAAACCACAGCACCATCACATCACGCTTGATGCGCCTGGCCCACGTTCTTATCGTTTCCTTCATTGCGCCTCTATCAGATGCGGAAAAAAATTGTGCAAGGCTGGAATGCTTATAATGATTCCAGGCTTTTTGTGTGACAGTATGCGGAATCCATTTTACTTGTCTTCATTTCACCTGCCCTTGCCTGCCAATACAGAATAACTCAAGAGAAAATTGCATCATGCCCGTTTCACTCGATCGCTTGCTGGTAGTTGGTATTTCCTCGCGTGCGCTGTTCGACCTGGAAGTGGAAGAAGCCATTTTCCGTACCCAGGGTCTGGAAGCGTATCGCCAGCATCAACTCGACAATGAAAATGAAATTCTCAAACTCGGCGCCGGTTTCGCGCTGGTGCGCGCACTGCTCAAGCTCAATGCATTGACACCGGATCAACGCCTGGTCGAAGTCGTCATCATGTCGCGCAACTCGACGGAAACATCGATGCGCATTTTTAATTCAATCAAGCATTACGATCTCGATATCACGCGTGCCGTGCTGTCAGGCGGCGCTTCGCTGGCACCCTACCTGCAGGCATTCAATGTCAGCCTGTTTTTATCCCTGCATGAAGACGACGTGCAGGCCGCCGTCAATTCCAATGTCGCCGCTGCACTGTTGTATCAGAAACCTGCGAATGCGCTGGAAGAACTGGATCAGATACGGATTGCATTCGATGGCGATGCCGTGATTTTTTCTGACGAATCGGAACTGATCTATCAAACCCAGGGTATCGAGGCCTTCGAGAATCACGAACGCGAAAATGCCTTGAAGCCGCTGCCGGAAGGGCCATTCGCACGCTTGCTGAAAGCCCTGTCCTTCATCCAGAACAGCTTCAGAAATGCGCAGGGCAGCACCATCGCTACGCCACCGATACGCACCGCCTTGGTCACTGCGCGTTCGTCGCCGGCACACGAACGTGTCATCCGCACCCTGCGCGCATGGGATGTAACGATAGACGAAACTTTTTTCATGGGCGGCGTGGCAAAGTCCGATGTGCTCGCTGCATTCAAGCCGCATATGTTTTTTGACGATCAGGCCGGCCATTGCGATCGCGCCTCACCGCTGGTGCAAACCGGCCGCGTGCCTTTGCGCGGCGAAGTCAGAAACAGCAAGAATAACTGAGCAGGCGGCAATAAAAAAAGCCGCCCGTTATCACTAACGGGCGGCTTTTTTATTGACGGACGATCTAGCGATCCGCTACCGCATCCGCCACACACAATGCCGTCATGTTGACTATGCGACGCACGGTTGCCGATGGCGTCAGAATATGCACCGGTTTGTCGCAACCGAGCAGTATCGGACCAATTGCCACGCCGTTGCCGACTGTCGTTTTCAGCAGATTGTAGGCAATATTGGCGGAATCGATGTTCGGGAATACCAGCAGATTGGCATCACCTTTCAAGGTCGAATCCGGCATCGCTTTTTTCAATGCTGTCGCACTCATTGCAAGGTCACCGTGCATTTCGCCATCGATCTCCAGATCGGGAGCGCGCTCTCTGACCAGTTGCAGCACCTTGCGCATTTTTTGCGCCGATTCACTATTGCTTGAACCGAAATTGGAATGTGACAGCAAGGCAGCGCGCGGCGGCAAACCGAAACGGCGCATTTCCTCCGCTGCCAATATCGTGATCTCGGCCAATTGCTCGGCGCTCGGATTTTCGTTGACGTGCGTATCTACCAGGAACAACTGACGATCCGACATAATCAAGCAATTCATCGCCGCATACGAGTTGACACCGGCACGCTTGCCCAGCACCTGTTCGACATACTTGAGATGCAGATCTGTGGTGCCGAAAGTGCCGCATATCATGCCGTCCGCGTATTTCTTGTGGATAGCCATTGCACCGATCAGGGTATGACGACGACGCATTTCCAGCTTCGCGTACTGCTCGGTCACGCCTTTGCGCAAGGTCATCTGCAAATAGGTCTGCCAGAAATCGCGGTAACGATCATCGTGCTCCGGATTGATGATGGTGAAATCGACATCCGGCTTGATGCGCAAACCAAAACGCTCGATGCGTTGCGCCAATACGGCGGGACGACCGATCAGAATCGGTCTTGCAAGCTTTTCGTCGACCACAACCTGCACTGCACGCAATACACGCTCTTCTTCTGCTTCGGCATAAACGATGCGCTTCAAATCCGGCGGTGTCGATTTCGCAATCTGGAAGATAGGCTTCATGAAGGTGCCGCTGCGATAAACGAATTGCTGCAATTTATCCGCGTAGGCTTCCATGTCCTTGATCGGACGGGCAGCCACACCGCATTCTTCCGCCGCCTTCGCCACTGCCATTGCGATCTTGATCATCAGACGCGGATCGAAAGGCATGGGAATGATGTAATCAGGCCCGAAGCTCAGATTATTGATGCCGTAAGTGGTGGCAACGATATCGGATTGCTCGGCTTGCGCCAGTTGCGCAATCGCATGCACGGCAGCGATTTCCATTTCACGCGTAATCGTGGTCGCACCGCAATCCAGCGCGCCACGGAAGATGTAAGGAAAGCACAGGACGTTGTTGACCTGATTCGGATAGTCGGAACGCCCGGTCGCAATCACGGCATCGCTACGCACTGCACGCACTTCTTCCGGCAGAATTTCAGGGGTCGGATTGGCCAGCGCCAGAATCAGCGGTCGGTCGGCCATCGCAGCCACCATATCGGGTTTCAATACCCCGCCGCCGGAAACGCCGAGAAAAACATCGGCGCCGCCGATCACATCGGCCAGCTTGCGCGCATCGGTTTTTTGCGCAAATCTTTCCTTCGCCGGATCCATCAATTCGACACGGCCCTGATACACAACGCCGGCCAGATCGGTAACAAAAATATTTTCCAGCGGAAAACCGAGATCAACGAGCAAATCCAGGCAGGCCAGCGCCGCAGCTCCCGCACCCGACACGACCAGCTTGGTATTGCTTATCGTTTTTCCGACGACTTTCAATCCATTCAGGATCGCGGCAGCGACAATGATCGCCGTACCATGCTGATCGTCATGGAAGACCGGAATTTTCATCCGATCGCGCAAGGTGCGCTCAATGTAGAAACATTCCGGCGCCTTGATGTCTTCCAGATTGATGCCGCCGAAAGTCGGTTCCAGCGACGCAATGATGTCGCACAATTTATCGGGATCAGTTTCGTTGATTTCGATATCAAATACATCGATACCGGCAAATTTCTTGAACAGTACGCCTTTGCCTTCCATCACCGGCTTGGCGGCCAGGGGGCCGATATTGCCCAGGCCCAGGACTGCAGTACCGTTGGTGATGACTGCCACCAGGTTGCCGCGCGAGGTGTAGCGATAGGAATCAGCCGGATTGGCAGCAATTTCTTCGCAGGCAACCGCTACGCCCGGCGTATATGCCAGAGCCAGGTCGCGCTGATTGGTAACTTGCTTGGTGGGAGTGACGCTGATTTTCCCCGGAGTGGGAAACTCGTGATATTCCAGTGCTGCTTGACGTAACTGAAGGCGAAGTTCTTCTTTCTTGTCGATGTTCGAATCCATACTAGGCTGCCGTCCTTTTTAAGCGTAGGAAAGCATTTCATTCTAGCAGAGCCGCAATGCCTGATTTTTATTTTTATACGTGTTTCTACTTATTCTTGCGACTCAATATTCAAACCGGACAAAGACAAAACTATCAACCCAACATTTTCAATTAATTTTACATATAAATATATATCCCCATGAATCAACAGGGGATAACAGGGCACCGACGATGGCGCAAAAAATCTCAGATACAAGGAATCAAAACTCATGTATGCGTACGGCCATCTCGCTCTGCCACATCCAGAAGCACAAAGAACGCTGGTAAAAATATTTGAAATTGCCATCAAAGACAAAACCTGCGAGTACAGCAAGATGCATTCAAAGTCCCGCCATCCTGCAATTGAAGAAGGTAATATGGCAACTGTGACTGAATGTGATGAGCAATCGATGCATCCAAAGTACTCGCACGCCAACGCACGCTGGAAATGGCCGCCAAACGTTTTGCCGCCTTGAACAGACGGCAGCACGCCAGCAGCTATTGCGCCGTGCCGGCTGCTGTGCAAGCGTAAAAAACAGGATTCACCTGTACTCACCACAACTCATTCACAATGATCAATTAAGGAATTATCATGAACACGTATCAATGCATCGTTTGCGGTTTTATCTACGACGAAGCGGCAGGCATGCCGGAAGACGGCATCGCACCCGGCACAAAATGGGATGACGTACCCGCCGACTGGGAATGCCCTGAGTGCGGTGTTGCCAAAGTCGATTTTGAAATGGTGCAGATTTAAAATAACGATTCTAAATAATGATTCCAGGCGTAATTTGATAGCGCTTGCAGTGACTGCACATCGCAGTACTGCAAGCGGACATGCCGTGCCGGAAAATTCCGGCACGGCATTTTGACATTAAGGATGTACATGAAACCCATCATCATTATCGGAGCCGGACTCGCCGGTTACACGGTCGCACGCGAGTTTCGCAAACTGGACAAAACGACGCCGCTGATCATGATCACGGAAGACAGCGGCGGCTTTTACTCGAAGCCGATGCTGTCGAATGCATTTGCGCAAGGCAAGGGTGCACAGCAACTGATCACGCACAGTGCAACGCAGATGGCCGAGCAACTGAATGCCACGCTGATGACCGGTACCCGCGTCAACGGCATTGATGCAACGGCCAAAACGGTGGACACCAGCGGCGGTGCATTCGAGTTTGAAAAACTGGTGCTCGCGGTGGGCGCGCAAACGATACAACTGGGCCTGAAGGGAGATGCTGCTGATCAGGTGCTGTCGGTCAATCACATCGATGATTACGCTGCATTTCGCGAACGCATCAATGCACCGAACAATGCGACCCCGGTACGCATCACCATCCTCGGCGCCGGTTTGATCGGCTGCGAATTTGCCGACGACCTGGCTGGATCCGGACACGCCATCACGCTGATAGATCCAAGTACGCGACCGCTGGCAGCACTGGCGGCCCCCGCCTTGTCGGAAGGCTTGCAAGCCGCGCTGATCGCACGCGGCGTCACCTTCCATCTGGGCACAGTGGCAGAAACCGTCACCCATGCAGGTACCGACTTGCGTGTGAATCTGGCCGATGGCAACACGGTCACAACCGATATCGTGCTGTCCGCCGTCGGCCTGCGACCAGACCTGCGTCTGGCACATGCGGCGCAACTCAAAACCGGCCGCGGCATCATCATCGATCGCACCGGACAAACCAGTGCCGCAGACATCTACGCCTTGGGCGACTGTGCTGAATACACGTGGCCAGCTGACGGCAGCACGCGCATCCTGCCCTACATCGCTCCTATCATGACGGCCGGGCGCGCCATTGCCCGCACACTAAGCGGCGAACGCACCGAAATCGATTTGAAACCGGCGCCGGTCCTGATCAAAACGCCAAGCTATCCGCTGGCATTGATTCCGCCATTGCCGCAAGTCGCGGCCACCGGAAACTGGATAGGAGAAACGACGGAAACCGGCCGCAGAATCTGCCGTTTTTACGATGCCGACGGTGTAATGGCGGGCTTCGGCGTATCGCCGCATGACAATGCGATTCGTCAGGAACTGCTCGCTGCACTGGGGCAACCAGCCAGCGCCAAGGTGGACGAAACCGCCAGCTGATACGGCGCAATACGCCAGACTTTAACGCCCCATCCACTAGATGAAATGCAGCACCATTTTCAAGCATAAGAACAACGAATAAGAGCTGCGTTTCATCTACTCTGCACTTGCATATCCGGTCAAATTGCATAGTCTGCAAAGACCGGTACTTCCTTCTGTACAATTGCTGCATGTTGTCCGAATTCGATTTGATCGCACGTTATTTCGTGCGTCACGCTCACCCCAAAAACCGCGCCCTGCTCGGCATCGGAGACGATTGCGCGCTGCTGCTGCAGCAGGAAGACATGCAAACCGCAATTTCAACCGACATGCTGGTCGAAGGACGGCATTTTTTCGCCGACGCCGACCCTTATCAGCTCGGCCATAAATCGCTGGCCGTGAACCTGTCCGATCTGGCAGCAATGGGGGCGGAACCGCAGGCATTCACACTGGCTTTTTCCCTGCCGCGTGCCGACGAGCAATGGCTGGAGCAATTCTCTGCCGGCCTGTTTGCGCTGGCAGATGCACATAATTGCGAATTGATAGGTGGCGACACAACCAAAGGCCCACTGAATATCTGCATCACCGTTTTCGGCCATACCCCGATCGGCCAGGCATTGCGCCGCGATACGGCGCAAATCGGCGACGATATCTGGGTTTCGGGCACGCTAGGCGACGCACGATTGGCACTGGGCGCCTTGCGCGGCGAATACACGCTGGATGCCGCCGAACTGGAAGTCGCTTGCGTGCGCCTGCATGCACCGCAGCCGCGGGTTGCGCTGGGCCTGGCTTTGCGCGGGATTGCACATTCTGCACTCGATGTATCCGACGGCTTGATCGGCGATCTCGGCCATATCCTGAAAAGTTCCGGCGTCGGCGCCACGTTGCAGGTCGATACTTTTCCGGCCGGTGCCGTGCTGCAGAAACAGTCACTGGAAATGCGCCGTCGTTTTGTACTGGCTGGCGGCGATGACTATGAATTGTGTTTCAGCGCACCGGTATCCCGCCGCGATGCCGTGCTCGGTGCCGCCTTGTCGGCCGCGACGCCGGTTACACGCATCGGCACAATCGAAGCCGAACTCGGCACACGCCTGATCGACGGCGACGGCAAACCCCTCGCCTTGCAACTCGCTTCATTCGACCATTTCGCCTGACATGAGCTCACCTTCCACGCAGCATCCAGCCATCCCCGTCAAATCCAACTCCGGCTTCATGCTGTCACACCCCGCGCACATGATCGCGCAGGGATTCGGCAGCGGCCTGTCGAAAATCATGCCCGGCACTTTCGGCACGCTGTTCGGCTGGCTGTCGTTCTATGTGCTGAGCCTGCGCTGGCCGGAATTCTTCAGCCCTTTCAACTGGCTGGCAATCATCGTCGCCGGTTTTTTTGTCGGCGTCTGGGCTTGCGCCAAAACCGGCCGCGATCTCGGTGTTGCCGATCATGGCAGCATGGTGTGGGATGAAGTCATCGCCTTCTGGCTGGTGCTGCTATTCATCACGCCGGCAGATGTGTGGACGCAGTTTTACGCCTTCCTCATCTTCCGTTTCTTCGACATGGTCAAACCGCCGCCCATCGCCTACTTCGACCGGCGTTTCAAGGGCGGCATGGGTGTGATGTTCGACGATATCGTGGCCGCATTTTTTACGCTGCTGGTATTCGCCATCTGGCGCTCGTTCTAGGCAGGAAAGAAAGCATGCAGAACATTCTGGAATTGGCAGAACGCGTAGGTCGCCGTTTGCAGGAACGCAGCTTGCTGCTGGCAACCACCGAATCCTGCACCGGCGGCGGCGTGGCGCAGGCGATTACAGAAATCGCCGGATCATCGGCATGGTTTGAGTGCGGCTTCGTCACTTATTCAAACGAATCCAAAATGAATTTATTGAAAGTGCCGGAAACCCTGCTGGCACGACACGGCGCGGTCAGCAGGGAAACCGCCGCTGCAATGTGCCAGGGCGCGCTTGCCAACAGCAAGGCCACCGTGGCGCTTTCCACCACCGGCATCGCCGGACCGGACGGCGGAACACAGGACAAACCGGTCGGATTAGTGTGTTTCGGCTGGGCGCAGGGTGAGCAGCTACACGTCGATCAAATGATATTCGATGGCGATCGCCATGCAGTACGCGAGCAAAGTGTCGCGCATGCATTGCAGGGCTTGCTGGATTTTCTCGATACTACGCAGTGACATTCAAGTTCGCACCTTGAAGGTCGGGCGGGATCAAGCGCAAAAACGATTGATCGCGTCTCTGGTTTCCAGCGCAACCTGACGTGCGGCTTGCGCAAAACTCTCATCCGATTTGGCATACAGAATGGCGCGCGATGAATTGATCATCATGCCGGTACCGTTCGCCGTGCGTCCGGCTTCCACCGTCGCCTTGATATCGCCACCCTGTGCACCGATGCCGGGAATCAGCAAAGGCATGTCGCCGACGATCGCGCGCACTTGCGCCAGCTCGTTCGGGAAGGTTGCACCGACCACCAACGCGCATTGCCCATTGGTATTCCACTTGTCCGCCACCAGATGCGCCACATGCTGATACAAAGGCTTCCCTCCCACATCCAGAAACTGCAAATCGGAGCCGCCTGCATTGGAAGTACGGCACAACACGATCACGCCTTTATCCTGCCGTTCCAGATAAGGCTGTACCGAATCAAAACCCATATAGGGATTGACCGTCACGGCATCAGCACCATAACGCTCGAATGCTTCACGTGCATATTGTTCGGCCGTTGCACCGATATCGCCGCGCTTGGCATCCAGCACAACAGGAATATGCGGATAACGTTCGCGCAGGTATGTGCAGATTTCTTCCAGCTGATCTTCCGCACGCAAGGCGGCGAAATAGGCGATCTGCGGCTTGAACGAACAGGCAGTATCCGCCGTTGCATCGATGATTGCCTTGCAAAAATCAAGGATGGCATCAGGCTTGCCCTGCAAATGTGCAGGGAATTTGGCCGGATCGGGATCCAGGCCTATGCAAAGTTGCGAGTTTTGCGTCCGCCATGCAGCAGACAGTTTATCGATGAAGGTCACAGCGGTTTCTCTCGTTTTCAGGCAGACCGTATTGTAACGCGTCATGATATTGTTCCGGCATGACATCACTTTCACGCAAAGACTGGGTTTTACTCGTCCTTTTGACGCTATGCTGGGGCATCAACTGGCCCATCATGAAAATCGCGGTACAGAATTTTCCGCCTATCGCATTCCGTACGCTATGCATCGCCGGCTCCATTCCCGTTATATGGGCGGCCGCCCGCATGCAGCGCACATCCCTCAAAATTTCGCGCGACGATCTGGGAACCATTTTTACGCTGGCGATTCCGAATCTGATGATCTGGAATATCTTCATGATCGTCGGTGTAAAAATGCTGTCGTCCGGACGCGCGGCCATCCTGGGTTACACGATGCCGGTGTGGGCAATACTGTCCGGCCTGATTTTTTTCCGCGACCGGATCAGCCGCCTTGGCTGGTGCGGCATAGGCTTTGCATTCAGTGGCGCACTGTTGCTGCTATCGAGTGAATTCGCCACACTGGCCGGTCAGCCTATGGGTAGCATGGTGATGCTGGTCGCTGCCGCAGCCTGGGGTTACGGCACGGTATTGATGAAACGCACGCAAATAAAAATTCCGACGATTACACTGACATTCTGGATGCTGGTGCTGACGGCAATATGCATGACCGTGGTATCGGCTTTGGTTGAATATCGTTACTGGCGTCTGCCTACGTCCGGCGAAGCGGTAGCAATAGCGTATAACGCCCTCATGATCTTCGGTTTCGGCCAGGTGACCTGGTTTACGCTCGCGCGCAAGCTGCCGCCGCTGGCATCGAGTTTGTCGGTCATGATGATCCCGGTACTCGGCGTTTTTTCCGGCGCCTGGGTGTTACATGAAACACCGCACTGGCAGGATTACGCAGCGATGTTGCTGATACTGGCGGCAATGGGCACGGTACTATTGAAACCGCGTACCGGCGCCATCAAATAGGCGCGGCACACAAACTGCGCAAACAGGATTCTTATTCACGGAGAAATGAAATGACGACATTACTGAAATGGCTGGCGATTGCCGCATTTGCTTCCATGCTGAGCGCATGCGGCTATAACGACTTCCAGGCGAAAGATGAAGCGACCAAGGCCGCGTGGGGCGAAGTCGTCAATCAGTATCAGCGCCGTGCCGACCTGATTCCGAATCTGGTGAATACGGTCAAGGGTTATGCCTCGCATGAACGCGAAACTCTGGAAGCCGTGACCAAGGCGCGTGCCGCTGCCACCAGCTTCCAGATCACGCCGGAAGTATTGAATGATCCGCAAGCCTTCAGCAAATTCCAGCAAGTACAGGGCGAACTGTCGTCGGCACTGTCGCGCCTGATGGCAATTTCCGAAAACTATCCGCAACTGAAAGCCGACACCAGCTTCCGCGACTTGCAGTCGCAACTGGAAGGCACGGAAAATCGCATTACGGTTGCACGCCAGCGCTACATCGCTGCCGTACAGGAATACAACGTGCTCGCGCGCAGCTTCCCGACCAACATCACGGCAAAAATTTTCAGTTATCCGGTGAAACCATCATTCACGGTAGAAAATGAAAAAGCGATCTCGGCGCCGCCTGCCGTCAACTTCGGCAAGTAATTTCAAACGATGAAAATCTTCCGTCATCTGCTGGTATGCACGCTCGCATTTTTTTGCGTGCTGGCCAGCGCACAGAATCTGGTCGCAGTGCCGCCGCTCAAGGAGCGCGTCACCGACCTGGCCGGCATGCTGAATGCCGGCCAGCGGACTACGCTGGAAAATGTATTGGCGGATTACGAAACGCGCACCGGTAGCCAGATCGCCGTGTTGCTGATCAACAGCACCGAACCGGAAACCATAGAGCAATACAGCATACGCGTGGCCGATGCATGGAAACTGGGCCGCAAAGGCGTGGACGACGGCGTAATCCTGCTGATCGCAAAAAACAATTCCGCCGCCTCCGGCCGCATGCGCATAGAAACCGGACGCGGTGTGCAGGGCGTGCTGACCGACGCACAATCGAAGCGCGTATTGCAGGATGTCATTGCACC
>NZ_JBEBPO010000070.1:0-13293 GCF_040395855.1 Herminiimonas fonticola
ACACAAGCATTTGCTATATTCTTCACTGGTACTGCTCTCTAGCAGACAGCAATCGTAGCGATGGCACGCCATTTTCAGATGTTGCGAAAAAACCTCTCAGGGAAGTCATGTCCTCACGCTTGCCATTCACATTCAAAATACTTACGTCCGCGCAACGGCACCGCATTGCACGGCGACGGGAACGTTACGACGGCAGGGTCAGTGATACCCGCATCCGTGTACAGCTGCTCGACGATGTACAGCACACGATCAATACGCAAATGAACGGCATCATCGGTGCGCTGGAAATGATACGCAAAGACGATCTCCCCTCCGATCAATGTGAAATGATCAATCTGGCGCAAAGCAGCGCCGACACACTGCTGTCGGATATCGGACAATTGCTCGATCTGGATACTTCCCTCGTGCACGCCACCATGAATGAAACGGTGCGCAAATCGCTGGCAGGCATGCGCATGATGGTGGTCGGCGCCGATGTGCTTGCGCGCGCCCGGATTGAAGAAGAACTGCAACAGCACGATGTACGCATAGACGGCTTCGGACTGCCCAATGCCGCACTGGCTGCGCTGGAAAAAGCGGCGCACAGTGGCGACCCTTATCGCATTGCGCTACTGGGGCAACATATACCCGGCATCGATGGCGAAACGCTGGGCACCGCCATCGGCAATGCGACGCTGCATCGCGATACCCTGCTCGTATTGATCAGCGACGAACACAACAGACACGATGCAGAACGTTTGACGCATGCCGGCTTTTCCGCCTGGCTGCCGCAAGCTGCGCCGCCAGCGATGCTGATCAATACGCTGGACATGTTATGCGGCTGCATCGTCAAAAAAGATGCGCCGCGCTTCGTCTGCGCCGGTGTACGTCTGGGTGCCGAGAATGCGCTGCTGGAACATCTGCCGCTCTTTACGCATTGCCGCATTCTGGTGGTGGACGACAATGCAGTGAACCTGCAAGTCGCGCAACAGATGCTGGAACGCTTCTGCTGCAAGGTCGATACCGCAAAGAGCGGCGCGCAAGCCTTGCTACTGTCCGGCGAACAGCATTACGACCTGATCCTGATGGATTGCCAGATGCCGCAAATGGACGGTTATCAAACCACTGCCTTGCTGCGTGCGGCAGAAAACGCTGATACGCACACGATTATCATCGGCTGGTCGGCCGGTACCAATCGCAATGAACGCGATACCTGTCTCGCCATCGGCATGGACGATTTCATCAGCAAACCGATGCGCATGCGCGCACTGAACGACATGCTGGTGCGCTGGCTGCGCCCGCAGCCAGCCTGCAGTGCCGTCACGCTGTCGCAGGACGACGAGCTGGAAGCGACGCAACAAATGTTTGGCGCAGACTTTATCGAACTGGCGCAGCTATTCCTGGAGGACAGCCCGAAACGTCTGGCGCTCTTGCAGGAAGTCAGCGCCGGCAAGGATGCCATTGCCATCGCAAAATTTGCGCATGTACTGTGCGGCAGTTCGGCATCGATAGGCGCCAGCGCACTGGCTGCGCTGTGCAGGGAACTGGAAATCCGGGCAAAAAACAACGAGCTGGACGACGTACCGTCGCACTTCAATGCGATTGCATGCGAATATGCACGCATCGATGCAAAATTACACGGCATGCTGAACGCCATCAGCCATGCCGTATCACCCGACAAGCATTAAACGAACGATGGCCATTGTCATCAGGCAGAACACGAGCCGACTTATCCGTCATTCCGAACCAGGCAGGAAAGCATAGCGAAATGAATCAAATCCCCGAATCAAAAAAAAATCACCTGTGGCGCAAAACGATATGGCATACCGATCCGGAAGAATTTCCGCTCGGCCCGCATCATTCGGTGGAAGTGTATTGTTGTGAAGAGTCGAACGGCTACGCCGTCTGGTACGCGCGTCGGCTGGCAAAAGACGATGACAGAAATACTGCCGGCGCTGAAAACGGCGATTACCTGCTCGCTTATTTTGCAAAAACAAAACGCGATGACGCGATCGAGCACGCAGTGCTGATTGCCAATAGCGATGCCACAGTAGATGCAGTGATTGCAGCGCTGGATGCGCTGGCGAAGAAGGCGCAGAAAGTCTGACGAAGACGGATGTTGATCGGGAGGTTGCTGGCGACCAATCCTGTCCTTCGCATGCGTGATGATCTGCCAGATCATCACGCATCATCCAGACATTGAGGCGCGGGTTTTTTAGATTATCGCGTCCAGAGCCTTGGACAGATTTGCTACGGTGCGCTCGACATTATGCAGTTTGTCGAGGCCGAACAAACCGACGCGGAAGGTCTTGAAGTCAGCACGTTCATCACATTGCAAAGGCACGCCCGCAGCAGTCTGCAAACCTGCCTCCACAAATTTCCTGGAAGACTGTATGCCATCGTCGTTGGTGTAGCTGACGACAACGCCAGGTGCCTGGAAACCTTCTGCCGCAACGCTCTTGAATCCTTTGGCAACCAGCAAGGCGCGCACCTTGTCACCCAGTTCCTGTTGCTCGGCACGCACTTTGTCGAAGCCGTATGCAGCAGTCTCTGCCATCACATCGCGCAAGATGGTGAGTGCATCGGTAGGCATCGTGGTGTGATAGGCGACGTTGCCTTGCTCGTAGGATTCCATGATCTGCAACCATTTGCGCAAATCGCAAGCGAAGCTGGTGCTTTGCGTCGCATCAATTTTTTCGCGTGCGAGTTTGCTCAACATGACGAAGGCGCAGCCCGCCGAAGCACTCCAGCCTTTTTGCGGTGCGCTGATCAGAATGTCGACACCGGTCGCTTGCATATCAACCCACATGCAACCCGAAGCGATGCAGTCCAGCACGAACAAGCCACCCACCGCATGCACGGCATCGGAAACCTGGCGCATGTAGTCATCCGTCAGCATGATGCCGGAAGCGGTTTCCACGTGCGGCGCAAACACCACAGCCGGTTTGGTCGCCTTGATCGCAGCAACTACCTCATCGATAGGAGCCGGTGCAAAAGCTGCCTGCGTGGCATCTTCCAGCTGACGCGCCTTCAGTACCGTGGTACCGGCAGGAATATCGCCCATATCCAGAATCTGGGTCCAGCGATAGCTGAACCAGCCATTGCGCAGAATCATGCATTGCTGCTTGGTCGCGAACTGACGCGCCACGGCTTCCATGCCGAAGGTGCCGCTACCGGGCATGACAACAGCCGATTGCGCCTTGTAGACCTGTTTCAAGGTTCTGGAAATATCCTTCATGACGCCTTGGAAGCGTTCGGACATATGATTGATCGCACGATCTGTGTAAACGACGGAATATTCGAGAAGACCGTCGGGATCGACGTTGGGTAGTAGACCTGGCACGTTTGCTCCAGCAAGAATGAATAAATTCGGCCAGGCCAAGGTTTACTTGGTCTGGCCACAAAAGGTAAAGAACGCCGTAAAGGATAGATTCTACCAAAACGGGGCTTCCGGCACTGAAAGCGCCGGAAATGTCCGTTTTACATGCCCGTACTTGTCCTGTAGCGGACAGTCGTTCGGGTCAGGCCGACATTCAATTTGGCGCGTCAGCCTTTGGCTTCTCGCCCAGGGCGATATCGACGGTCATTTCGTGCGCCAAGGCACCCAGCTCCTGTCGCAAGTCATCGACGGACAACTTGGCCGGAACCAGCAAGTGCGCGCCGATCTTGAACGTTTGCTTGCCGGACACGCCGCTGCGAATGATTTCGGTGTGTATGCTCTCGACGCTGATATTACGTTCTGCCAGGATCTTGGTCAGACTGCTGACGATCCCCACCCGATCGTCGCCAATCAATTCCAGTTCGACGCTCTTGATCGCATCGGATACTTCGGCGCCATTGCTCTTGGCAACGACCACCTGCAAACCGCTGGACTCCAGTCCGCGCAAGGCATTTGCCAGCGCATCCGCATTTTCATGTGGCACCTCGAAGTGCACCATGCCGGCGAATTCCCCGGCGAGCCGGCTCATGCGACTGGCCGCCCAGTTGGCGCCGTAACGCTGTGCCCGTTCGGCCAGCGAACGGACAATGCCGTGACGGTCAGCACCCACGATGGAGACAACCAGCGAGGTGGTAGTAGCAGACACTTCCTCGGCCAGCACCACAGAGCGGCGGATCATCGGCGCCTTGGTAGCGAAGCGTGCGTCCTGCTGGAAAGCCGGCAGCACGCCATGTTCGGCGGCGTGATGAATAACCTTGCTCAACAGTTGCAAGCCCATAGGCGCCAACGCACGCTCCCACAGCTCACGCGCGGTTTCGCCTTTTTCAACAAAACACCAATCCTGCGCTGCGACGGCGCCCGCATCCCAGCCGTCAGCCAGGTGATATATCGAGCCGCCAGCGATCGGATCGCCTTCCAGAATAGTCCATTCGACCGCAGCAATGCCGCGATGTCTGGGCAACAACGATGGGTGATAACCGATGCCACCCAGGCGCGCGCGCGCCAGCGCCTCGTCGCTCACGCGTGCATGTGTGTGCGCCGCGAGGATGATATCGGTGCCCTCGGCAATTGCCTCGCCCGGAACGAAGCGCGGGTTTTCAAGTATGTGCAGCGGAACGCCGGCCGCCCGTGCGGCTTGCGCCAGGCGATCATCTTCAGTCGGAGCGACGACGCTGGTGAATTCAATCCCTGCTTCCTTGCGGAGCGTCTCAAATACCTGGGCGCCAAAGAAGCGCGATCCTACCAATGCACATTTCATTTTTATCCATTCCTTTATCTATACACAAACGGTACGAGTCAGCCTGTCTAGCGACACCGGCCGACAATGGCAAAATCCGCCACACGATCGGCACTGCGCAGCAACGCTTGCGAGGCTCAATGCAATTAATCGCGAACGCCGCCTTGCCGGCAAGTGACTGCCGTTACAGGTTCGCGCTGTCAGAATATGCGACGGGTTTCGGAGCGACCAAGATACGCTTTGATTTTGTCGTAATTTCGCGTCACGCTGCGCGCAAGGATACCAGAAAGGGCCTGGTGATACGGCATGCAGAACGGGTATGAGCATCAGTAAAGTTGTCATCACCGGTATGTTTCACACCGAAAAATCGGCAAGAATTACCTGCTACTAGCCCGCCACTCATCGCTTCAACACCGGCTGGTAAACATCACGCAATTTACGGAACTGGCTAAGAGACAGAAGCGGATAAGAAGCGTATATACAGCAATCAAACGTAAAAAATCCCGCCAGTCAATGAGAGGCGGGATTCATCTACGTCTTTGCCGGAAACAGGAACTGATCGTCCAACTATCAGGAGCAGGTTTTCAAATGAGCTTCATTTCGCAATGCAAAGGCTCAATCAAAGTCAAACAGTTCTCCGAGAAATCCGCTCTTCTTCTTTTGCTTGTAATGACCCTGTTGCGGATGGCCGTGCGTCTGTTGAGCATGACCAAATCCCTGCTGCTGATATGGCTGGCCCTGGTTTGCTTCAGTGCGGCTTTGTGGGCGAGGCGGTACAGCATCATTCTCTATCGATCGGTCGATTATCTTATCGAGCTCTCCACGATCCAACCAAACACCACGACAGTCAGGACAGTAGTCGATTTCAATTCCCTTCCTGTCCGACATTAAAAGTTTTGTGTTTTGACAAACCGGACAATCCATGAAAAATCCCTATTTAATCAATCATTAATAAATGGCTGCCTCTTTGGCAGCATTGATGAATGAAAGTTCATGTTGTTAGATACTTCATCCGGAAAACCCCATTTCCCCGAGTAAGGAAAAATAACAAGCCACACTTGAATGCAAGCGCTTCGGACCGCAAGCCGCCATCTGTTCAATCAAAAAAACATCATCAATTCGTCCACAAGGGCGCTTCATCCATCAAGGCCACCTGCTCGCGCAATTCGAGAATCCGGTCCTGCCAGTAACGCTGCGTGTTAAACCACGGGAATGCCACCGGAAAAGCCGGATCGTCCCAGCGACGCGCCAGCCATGCTGCATAGTGAATCAGGCGCAAAGTGCGCAAGGCCTCGATCAAATGCAGCTCACGCGGATCAAAGTCGGCGAAGTCTTCATAGCCGGCCAGCAGATCGGATAACTGTCGTACCATGTCGCGCCGCTCGCCCGATAACAGCATCCACAAATCCTGTATCGCCGGACCCATGCGGCTATCGTCAAAATCAACGAAGTGTGGGCCGGCGTCCGTCCACAGCACATTTCCGCAATGACAATCTCCATGCAGGCGCAGAATGTTGACGTCGCCGGCGCGATCGAAGCAGCGGCGCACGCCATCCAGCGCCTGTGCAATCACGCTGCGATACGCATCGAGCAGATCCGGCGGGATGAAATTATTCGCCAGCAGATAATCGCGCGGCTCTTCACCGAAGGTCGTGATATTCAAGGCGGGCCGATGTTCAAACGCCTGCACTGCGCCTACGCCATGTATACGTCCGATAAAGCGTCCCAGCCATTCCAGCGTTGCCGGATCGTCGAGTTCCGGTGCCCTGCCGCCATGCCGCGCAAAAACGGCAAAACGGAAACCGGAAAATTCGTGCAGCGTTTTGCCATTTGCCAGTGTCATCGCGGGGACAACCGGAATTTCACGCTCGACCAGTTTGGCGACAAACGCATGTTCTTCCAATATCGCCGCATCGCTCCAGCGCGCCGGACGATAAAATTTTGCAACCAGTGGCGGACCGTCTTCAATACCGATTTGATAAACGCGATTTTCGTAACTGTTGAGCGCCAGCAGGCGGCCATCGCTGTACAGGCCGACGCTTTCCAGCGCATCGAGTACACAGTCAGGCGTGAGTGTGGCAAAAGACAAGGGAGTGGATTCATTCATCTGCACATTGTACGGTGCCGCAGCGCCATTTCTCCGGCGAATGATGGATAGCTTTCTATTTGACAAATCGCATGGTTTCCGCAATCTGCTCGCCTGGTTCAAAACCGTACTGATACACTGTCGCCTCTGCACATCAACAAAGAAACTCATCATGCATCTCGACCAGCCCCTCTCCGATAAAGAATTCGACGAACTCGATAAATTCCTGCTTTCCGATCGCACTGCCGACGACTGCATGGCAATGGACTCCCTGCACGGCTATCTGACCGCGCTGGTCGTCGGTCCGGAAGAAATACCGCTGGCCGAATGGTTGCCGCATGTGTGGGGCGAAAATGCCGAAGCCGTGCCGAAGTTCAAGAACGACAAGGAATACGAACGCATCGTCGGCCTGATCGCGCGCTTCATGAACGAAATCGCGATTACGCTGGAAGTCGCTCCCAAGGAATACGAACCGCTGTTTTGCGAACACGAGTGGGAAGGCAAACCAGTGCTCGACGGCGAAGCCTGGGCCTGGGGTTTCAATTTAGGCATGAGTCTGCGCGCCGAAGCGTGGGAACCTATCCACACCTCGAACATTGCGCCCTTGATGCGCCCTATCTATCTGCTCGGTGCGGAAGAAATCGAAGAAGAAGAATTGGTGCTGGTCGATAATCCGGTCAAATGCCACAAGCTGACCATCGAGATCGAAGCTGCGATTCCGGAAATCCACAAGTTCTGGCTGCCGCACCGCAAGTCGGCAGTGAAAACCGTACAACGAGAAGAACCGAAAATCGGTCGCAACGATGATTGCCCATGCGGTAGCGGCAAGAAATTCAAGAAGTGCTGCGGCGCCGAGCCAGCCGCAGAATAAGACTTCAGCAAAGCGTCAATGCAAAAAAGGCATGTGATGATCACATGCCTTTTTTGTTTCCCATCGGAATCCGCATTTCCAGCCTTGCCACCGTCACGACAGCAAAACTGTTCGTACACTATTCCTTGATGAAATGCTCACGGTAGTAACGCAGCTCTTCTATCGACTCGATAATATCGGCCAGCGCAGTATGTTTCTGGTGCTTCTTGAAGCCGCTCGCCAGTTCCGGCTTCCAGCGTTTGCACAACTCTTTTAAAGTCGATACATCCAGATTGCGGTAATGGAAGAAGGCTTCCAGCTTCGGCATGCCGCGCGCCATGAAGCGTCTATCCTGACAAATCGAATTGCCGCACATAGGCGATTTGCCTTTAGGTACGTATTTCTTCAGGAATTCGATCAATTCCTCTTCCGCCTGCGCCTCAGTCACCGTCGAGGCCTTGACGCGTTCGATCAAACCGGAGCGGCCATGCGTGCCCTTGTTCCATGCATCCATCTTGTCCAGCGTTTCATCCGATTGATGGATTGCAAATACCGGGCCTTCGCCGATGATATTCAATTCAGAATCCGTTACCACTACGGCAACCTCGATGATGCGGTCGTTGTCGCAATCGAGTCCGGTCATTTCCATATCCAGCCATACCAGATTGAATTCATTCGGACGCACCGGCGCCGTAGATGGCGTTACCGATGGTGTTACTTCAGCAGCTTGTGACATAATTGTTTCCCTTGGACCAGCCTAATCCGCCATTTTCTCACAGGAAAAGAATGTCATCACTCGCGTTTACCGTTTTGTTTATCAGCTTTCTGCTTATCAGCCTGCTGGTGCGCTTCTGGCTTGCATCGCGCCACATTCGCCACATCCTGGCCAATCGCGCCACGGTGCCTGTGCAATTTGCCGGTCAGATTTCGTTGCAGGCACATCAAAAAGCCGCTGACTACTCGATTGCAAAAACCAAATTTGCACTCTTCATCGTGCTGCTGAATGCTGCCGTGTTGATCGGCTTTACGCTGATGGGCGGCCTGCAATGGCTGGCAAACGCTTCGCTGGATATCTTCGGCGATGGCTGGCGCTATCAACTGGCGCTGGTGCTGGCATTCGCATTGATCTCGGGTCTGATTGAATTGCCCTTCGATTATTTCCGCCAGTTTGTGCTGGAAGCGCGCTTCGGTTTCAATCGCATGTCGCCTGCGCTGTTTTTTGCCGATCTGTTCAAAAGCACTGTGCTGTCGCTGGCGCTCGGCCTCAGTCTGGTATGGGTCACATTGATCCTGATGGAAAAATCCGGCGACCTGTGGTGGCTGTATGCATGGATAGTCTGGTGTTCCTTCCAGCTCCTGATGCTGGTGCTGGTGCCGCTCTTCATTGCGCCTATGTTCAACAAGTTTAAACCGCTGGAAGACGACAATTTGCGCACACGGATTGAAAACCTGATGCAGCGCATCGGCTTTGCCTCCAGCGGCTTGTTCGTGATGGATGGTTCGCGCCGCAGCTCGCACGGCAACGCGTATTTTTCCGGCTTTGGCGCCGCCAAACGCATCGTTTTTTTCGACACCTTGCTGGAACGCCTGGCACCGCAGGAAATTGAAGCCGTACTGGCGCATGAACTCGGTCACTTCAAACTCAAGCACATCGTCAAGCGTATCTGCGTGATGTTTGCCGCCTCGCTGGCCTTGCTGGCTTTGCTCGGCTACCTGAAAACGCAGGCATGGTTCTTTACCGGCCTGGGCGTGGAACCGATGATGGGCGCCAGCAACGACGCAATGGCGCTGATCCTGTTTGCGCTGGTATTGCCGGTATTCTCCTTCCTGTTTTCACCACTGACTTCGCTCAGTTCGCGCAAGCATGAATTTGAAGCCGATGCCTTTGCCGCGCAACACACGAATTCGCAGGATCTGGTGTCTGCACTGGTCAAACTGTATGAAGACAATGCATCGACGCTGACGCCCGATCCATTGCATTCGGCGTTTTACGATTCGCATCCGCCGGCCAGCGTACGCATCAACAAACTGCTCTCCGCTTGAACGAGTACGCCATGAACAACGCTGCCGATTTGCGCCAACAGAAGTGCCAGCCGCAGACCAGGGCACTGAATGCAGAAGAAATCGCGCAGCGTTTGCAGGCAGTCGCCGAATGGCGGCTGCAGGATGGGAAAATAGTCCGCGAATATGCGTTCAAGAATTACTACGCGACGCTGGCCTTCGTGAACGCCATCGCTTATGTGATCCATGCCGAAGATCATCATCCCGAACTGGTGATTACCTACAAACACTGCGTGGTCAGCTACAACACGCATTCGGTCAATGAGGGCAAAGGCGGTTTATCCGACAATGATTTCATCTGTGCAGCGAAACTGGATGCCATTTTTGAATACGGCACGCTTTCCTGATGGCAGCACAGAAAATACAAGGCAGCGTGATTGCCGCGCACGGCCGTCACTATCTGGTGCAAACCGATACCGCAAAACTGCAATGTGTCACGCGCGGCAAGAAAAGTGACGTGGCCGTCGGCGATATCGTCGATCTGCAACTGACTTCCGCCAATCAGGGCGTGATTGAAGCCATCACCGAGCGCAAGACCCTGCTGTATCGCTCGGACCAGTACAAATCCAAGCTGCTGGCTGCCAACGTCACGCAATTATTCATCGTGGTGGCGACTGAACCTGGATTTTCCGATGATCTGGTATCGCGTTCGCTGGTCGCAGCAGAAGCTGCCGGCGTTGCCGTGCACATCATTCTGAATAAAATCGACGTCGTCGCATCGCTGGAAAAAACCCGCAAGCGCGTGGCCTTCTATGGTGCGCTCGGTTATCCGGTGCATGAAGTGTCGGCAACCACACAACCGGAAGCCACCGTCGCGGCACTGCTGCCTTTGCTGACCGGGCAATCGACCATCCTGATCGGTCAATCCGGCATGGGCAAGTCGTCCATCATCAATCTGATCGTGCCGGATGCCGACATTGCAGTACGTGAAATTTCCGCCGCGCTCGATACCGGCAAGCACACCACGACCTTCACGCGGCTGTATGCAATCGACGATCAAACGATGATCATCGACTCGCCGGGTTTCCAGGAATTTGGCCTTTACCATTTGACCGAAGGCATGCTGGAGCGCGCATTTCCGGAATTTGAAGCCTATCTGGGGAAATGCAAATTTTATAATTGCCATCATTCCAGTGAGCCGGAGTGTGCAATCCGTACCGCAGTCGCAGCAGGTGATATTGCGTCCATGCGGCACGCGCTGTATTTGCAGTTATTGCATGAATCATCACAAAAGCTGTACTAGAACGCATTTCACAAATATCCGTGAGATGCGTTCCAAGGGACGCCTGCAGCCTTATCGCTGGCTTTTAGATGGAAATCCCTTATAATTGAAGCAGTTACAACAATCGGCGGCAGGCGCCAACCTAGCCGCCGTTTTCAATTATGGCAATCAAACACTTTCTGCAATTTTCCGATTTGACGCTGAATGAATTCGAGTACGTGATCGAACGCACTCGCATCATCAAACGCAAATTCAAGAATTACGAACCCCACCATCCGCTGGTCGACCGCACGCTGGTCATGGTGTTTGAAAAGAACTCTACCCGCACCCGCCTGTCGTTTGAAGCCGGCATGCACCAGCTCGGCGGCGCTGCCATCCATCTGGCCACACGCGACAGCCAGCTCGGTCGCGGCGAACCGGTGGAAGATGCGGCGCAAGTCATGTCCCGCATGTGCGACATCATCATGATCCGCACCTTCGGTCAGGACATCATCGAGCGCTTTGCTGCCAATTCGCGCGTGCCGGTGATTAATGGTCTGACCAATGAACATCACCCCTGCCAGGTATTGGCCGATGTCTTTACCTTCATCGAGCATCGCGGTTCGATCAAGGGCAAAACAGTGGCATGGATAGGCGACGCCAACAATATGCTGTATTCGTGGTTGCAGGCGGCACAGGTATTCGATTTCCACGTCAACGTTTCGACGCCCAAGGGTTACGAGATCGATCCGACGCTGGTAGCTGCCGACAATACGCATTACACGCTGCACGCATTGCCATCCGATGCCTGCGCCGGTGCGCATCTGGTAACAACCGATGTCTGGACCAGCATGGGCTTTGAAGAAGAAAACGCTGCTCGCCTGCAAGCATTCGACGGCTGGATCGTCGATGCGGCAAAAATGAAGCGCGCACAACCGGACGCATTATTCATGCACTGCCTGCCGGCACATCGAGGCGAAGAAGTTTCTGCCGAAGTCATTGACGGACCGCAATCGGTCGTCTGGGACGAAGCGGAAAATCGCCTGCACGCGCAGAAAGCGCTGCTCGAATACCTGGTTCTCGGCAAACTCAGTTAATCAACTCAGTTGACTCAGCTAATTCATCCGCTCAGTTCCAACTGACCCACAATCACATTCCAAGCAAGCGAAGCAAACACCATGTCGAATATTCTCCAATCCGTTCCAGTCAATCAAAAAGTAGGCATCGCCTTTTCCGGCGGCCTCGACACCAGTGCGGCCTTGCACTGGATGCGTCAAAAAGGCGCGATCCCATACGCATACACCGCCAATCTGGGCCAGCCTGACGAAACCGACTACAACGCGATTCCGGAGAAAGCCAAGGCATACGGTGCTGAACTGGCGCGCCTGATCGATTGCCGCGAACAGTTGGTTGCTGAAGGTATCGCAGCGCTGCAAAGCGGCGCATTCCACATCTCGACCGCCGGCGTGACTTACTTCAACACCACGCCACTCGGCCGCGCAGTCACCGGCACCATGCTGGTCGCCGCGATGAAAGAAGACAACGTCGATATCTGGGGCGACGGCAGCACATTCAAAGGCAATGACATCGAGCGTTTCTATCGCTACGGCTTGTTGATGAATCCAGCGCTGCGCATCTACAAACCCTGGCTGGACGACACCTTCATCAACGAACTCGGCGGCCGCAAGGAAATGTCGGAATTCCTGATCAAGTCCGGCTTCGACTACAAGATGTCGGTAGAAAAAGCCTACTCGACCGACTCCAACATCCTTGGCGCTACGCATGAAGCGAAAGATCTGGAAGAGCTGAGCAGCGGCATGCAGATCGTCCAACCTATCATGGGTGTCGCATTCTGGCGCGACGACGTCGAAGTCAAACGCGAAACAGTTACCGTACGCTTCGAAGAAGGCCGGCCAGTCGCATTGAATGGCGTCGTCTATTCCGATATGGTCGAACTGATGCTGGAAGCCAATCGCATCGGCGGTCGTCACGGCCTCGGCATGAGCGATCAAATCGAAAACCGCATCATCGAAGCGAAGAGCCGTGGCATCTACGAAGCACCAGGTCTGGCGCTGTTGTTCATCGCTTACGAACGCCTAGTCACCGGCATACACAACGAAGACACCATCGAGCAATACCGTGAAAGCGGCCGCAAGCTGGGTCGCCTGTTGTACCAGGGTCGCTGGTTCGATCCGCAAGCCATCATGTTGCGCGAAGCGGCACAACGCTGGGTTGCACGCGCGATCACAGGCGAAGTCACGATCGAACTGCGTCGCGGCAACGATTATTCCATCCTCAATACCGTGTCGGCCAACCTGACCTACGCGCCAGAACGCCTGTCGATGGAAAAAGTGGAAGATGCACCATTCTCGCCAGCCGACCGTATCGGTCAATTGACGATGCGCAATCTGGACATCACGGACACACGTCACAAGCTGGC
>NZ_JBEBPO010000071.1:0-13134 GCF_040395855.1 Herminiimonas fonticola
GCATAGATTTTTCTTACGCGACGCTTACAAAAAAGGCGCATTTTCATGTCGACGATCACTCTGATTCAAATCAATCCACAAGGACGTCCACTAAGCGAAGTCGGCAAGCTGGACGATATTGCGCGGCAGGTGTGCGCAGCGACGACTCTGCTGTATGCTGGCGCCGGTTTTGTTCCGCCATGGATAGGTTATCTCGCGCAGCACGAAGGCAAGGTGGTAGGTGCGTGCGCATTCAAAACGCCGCCGGTCGATGGCAAGGTGGAGATCGGTTATTTCACTTTTCCCGATTGGGAGGAGCAGGGAATAGGCACATCGATGGTGCGCGCGCTGCTGGAAATCGTGCAGGCAGAACAAACGTCATTAACAGTGGTGGCGCAGACTGCGAATGAAGAGAATGCGTCGAATGCGATCTTGCGCAAGTTCGGTTTTGCGCTCGCACATGTGGTGGAAGATACGGAGGATGGCGAAATGTGGGAATGGCATTGGAACAAGGATAAGCAGGTGACGGAGCAGAAAGGTGTTTGAACTTAAAACCGTTGCGCTGTTTGTCGTTACGGCCATTGCAGAAATTGTCGGTTGCTATCTGCCCTATCTGTGGCTGCGACAATCGGGTTCGATCTGGCTGCTGCTGCCGGCAGCCGTGAGTCTGGCGCTGTTTGCATGGCTGCTGTCCTTGCATCCGGAAGCCAGCGGCCGCGTGTATGCAGCATACGGCGGCATCTACGTTGCGGTGGCGCTCGGCTGGTTGTGGCTGGTCGATGGCATCAAGCCGACGAATTGGGATGTGGCCGGTGTTGCCTTCACCTTCATTGGGATGGGCATCATCATGTTTGCTCCGCGCGCATGACGAGTGCTATCGATATCTCCGATTCGGATCAGCCTGCTTCACCATGCACAGGCATCTGCCGCATGGATGAAAAAATGAAGCTGTGTATCGGTTGCTTGCGCAGCATGGAAGAAATTGCACAGTGGTCTGCGGCGAGCGAGAGCGACAAACATGCGATCTGGCAGGCGATACGGCAACGGCGTGCCGCAACTTTCATGAGTGCGCAGATCGCCTGATATGTGCGACTATTCCGCTGCACCAAATTTTATAAAGAAACGATATGGAATTGAATTTTTACAAACCTGCTAAAACGGTTAGCGGTCCTGCATACAGCTTGTGGTTCAAGATATTGGCCACCATCTTTTCATTCGCTCTGGCGGTGTATGCAATCGATATCATGCGCCGTTTTCCATTGCTGGAATATGGCCTCAGTGTAAAAGTCTTGCTGTTCTTTGCAGCATTGATGCTGGTCGTCAGCTATTACTGGTTTTTGCGCTCGACGATCACGATAGACGAAAAAGGCATTACGCAAACCTGGATGTATAACCGTCATGTCGAATGGCGCGACGTGCGCAGCGCCAAGATGATAGGAATACCTTATATCAGCTGGCTGTTCCCGCCGCGTCTGGTGGTGCGCACCGGTAATTCCTTCAGCACTTTCAATGGCGGTACGCAAGAAATTCTGATTGAGTTTGCGCATATTTCGCTGGCGTTCCAGATGCACAAGCAAGCCGGGAAGTGATCAGGCTTCAGCGTTAAAACTATCGTTTCCATCCTGTTATTGCCATCCGAATCTTGTCCGAAAACGGCTAGACGCTATCCAGACCTGCGCGTATAAATACGGCATGGATGCACTTGATATCAATGACCTGCAGGAAGGTGCAACACTCACACACGAGAGTTGCTACCGCGCATTGGCAGCAAAAGATGCGCGTTTCGATGGCGTCTTTTTCACCGGTGTAAAAACCACCGGTATTTATTGCAGGCCTGTCTGTTCCGTCAAAACGCCGCGTGCGTCTTCCTGTGTTTTTTTCAGTAGTGCTGCAGCGGCAGAAGCTGCCGGCTTTCGCCCCTGCTTGCGTTGCCGTCCTGAACTGGCGCCGTATGCGCTACAGCAGAATCTTGCTTACGCAGTATGGCAACGCATTGCCGCCGGTGCATTGAATGATGGCGACGCTGAGCGATTGGCCGCAGAGGTGGGTTTGTCTTCGCGTCAGTTGCGTCGCATCTTGCTGCAGCATTTCGGCGTGACGCCTGTCGAACTTGCGCAAACGCAGCGCCTGTTGTTTGCAAAAAAATTATTGCAGGAAACGCGTTTGCCCATGAGTGACGTGGCGTATGCAGCCGGTTTTGGCAGCATACGTCGTTTCAATGCATTATTCCTTGCCCGCTATGGCATGGCGCCGACCAGCATACGGCGCACCGTAGAAAAGTCTTCGGACAATCACGCCGATGCCCTCACATTACGACTTGCATATAGACCGCCATTTGCATGGACGGACATGCTGCATTACCTGTCAGGTCGCGCGATCGCCGGCGTTGAAGCCGTAAGCGAAGACGGGAGCGGCAATCTGTCTTATGCACGCAGTGTGCGCATTGACGACATCAACGGCTGGTTGCGCGTACAGCATCGGCCTGAAAAACATCAACTCGAATTGTCAGTGTCGATCACGCTTGCGCATGCATTGATGCCCTTATTGGCACGCATACGCAGTCAGTTCGATCTCGACGCCAATCCGCAAGTAATTGCTGCGCATTTGGCGAGCGATGCATTGCTGGCAAAACAGATAGCCCAGACGCCGGGCTTGCGTGTGCCTGGTGCTTTCGATGTATTTGAACTGGCAAACCGCGCAGTGCTGGGCCAGCAAGTCAGCGTGGCAGGAGCGACAACCTTGTCGGGACGTCTGGTGAGCAAGTTTGGCATCGCGGCAGACACGCCGTTCGCAGGCGTGACACATCACTTTCCTTTAGCGGAACGTCTGGCAGCGGCAAACGCGACAGAGATCGCGACTATCGGTTTGCCGATTGCACGTGCTGAAGCGATACGCAATCTGGCGCAGTTTGCAGCGCAAGGTGGCTTGAATATCAAAGCGGGTACGCCTTTGCCGGAAGTCGTCGCGCATTTGAAAACCATACGCGGAATAGGTGAATGGACGGCGCAATACATAGCCATGCGCGCCTTGCGATACACCGACGCATTTCCGGCTGGTGATCTGGGTTTGCAGAAAGCGGCGATTGAATCGAGCGATGGCGTGCGCCTGACGGAGAAACAGTTGCTGCACCGCGCTGCCAGCTGGTCGCCGTGGCGTGGTTACGCAGCGTTATTGTTGTGGCAGTCGCTGGCTTGATGGCTGACGGCATAGCTCAGTAAAGGAAATATCATGATTTCATATATGGAACACCCCAGTCCTGTTGGCACCCTGCTGATTGCGGCAACGGATGCCGGCATTTGCGGTATTTATTTTGAAGAACACAAACACTTCAAAGGCAAGGACGGCTGGCTGCAAACACCAACGCAAGCGGCTGCACAACATTTGAAAAATGCCGCGATGCAGCTGGATGAATATTTTGCGGGGAAACGCACCGAGTTCGACGTGGCGCTGGATTTGTCCGGCACTGAATTCCAGCGCGGTGTGTGGGCTGCGTTAAACGCAATTCCGTTCGGACAAAGTGTCAGCTATGCGCAGCATGCACAGGGGCTGAATAATCCCAAGGCCCTGCGTGCAGTAGGCTCGGCCATCGGAAAAAATCCGGTATCCATCATCGTGCCCTGCCATCGCGTGATCGGTTCTTCAGGCGCCGTGACGGGGTATGCCGGCGGCGTGGAACGCAAGCGCTTTCTGCTCGCATTGGAGAATGTTGTAGTGAAGTGATGCGGTCGATTACTTGTTGTCGATAGCCTGAAGGCGATGGAAAAACATGCGTTTTCCCATCGCCTTCATTTATTGCACCAGGCGAATCGCAAACGGATAGCGATACGCCTGCCCTTTGGATGCGGCGATCGCGCCGAGGATGCAGAAGATCAGATTGGCGACATACAGAATAGGGAAGAGAATAAAGCCAATCAGGATAAATGCCAGCACCCACGCAATCAAAAATCCTATCGTGATGGTGATTTGAAAATTCAACGCTTCCTTGGCTTGCGAGTTCGCAAAACCCGGGCTGTCTTTCTTCAATATCCAGATAATCAGCGCACCGATAAAGCCGGTGAAAATTCCCAGCAGATGCGCGAGCATCGCAAGGTTGCAATCGTCTTTGCTTGGGCTGCCTGCATCGATTTGATCCATAAGACCCCCTGAGGTTGGTAGTACAAGATTTACTTTGAAACCTGTGCAGCCTATCAATGTGTCATTGCAGGTGCAGACTGAATCCAGTCTGCCCTTACACGGAGTTATTTTGCGCGCAGATACAGCATCTTGTGGTGCGTTCCGGGTAACTGCCGCTCTTCAGTAATGAAGATATCAGTCTTTGCCTTCACAAGATCGGAAAGTTTTTTGTAACCGTATAGTCTGGAATCAAAGTCGGGTTGCAGCTTTGTAAGATAGCTGCCAAATGCAGCAAGCCCAGCCCATCCGGTGTCATCTATCGACTGATCGAGTGCAGCCAGAACGAATTTCTTCGGGAACGCATGTCCGCTGTCCGTTGTGGTCGCTTTGGCAGGTGTAGCGGTTTTTCTTCCACGCTTGACGGCAGGCGGTTCAGCGGTCGATTCCGTAATGGATTCAGGACGCAGGACTTCGGTGAAGATGAATTTGTGACAGGCATTGCGAAAGGCGTCCGGCGTTTTCTTTTCCCCAAAGCCGAGAACGGTAAGGCCTTCTTCACGCAAGCGCATCGCCAGTCCGGTGAAATCGCTGTCACTTGTTATCAGGCAAAAGCCATCAAATTTGCGCGTGTACAGCAAATCCATCGCATCGATGATCAATGTGCTGTCGGTCGCATTCTTCCCGGTCGTGTAAGCAAATTGCTGAACCGGTTTGATTGCATATTGCTGCAATACCTTCTTCCATGATGCACTTGTCGGCGCGGTAAAGTCGCCGTATATGCGTTTCACGGTTGCTTCGCCAAATCGTGCGATTTCCGCGAGCAGGCCTTCTATGACTGCTGCTTGCGCATTGTCGGCATCGATCAGAACCGCCAGCCGAAGCGTTGAATCATCGGATTCCATTTTTGCAGCTGGTCGTGAAGGTGCCAAGATGCCTCCCGGTTCTGATGATTAATCAGGTACATCCGTTTGAATGCACCACGCAGGCTGCACCAGCCGGATGAGTGCTGGACTGCCTCTTATGCGGCAGCTTTTTTGGCTGCAGGCTTCTTGGCAGCGGCTTTCTTGGCCGGAGCTTTCTTCGCAGCCGGTTTTTTCGCCGCTACTTTCTTGGCTGCTTTGGCCGGTGCTGCATCCGCCGTTTCCTCTGCATCATCTGCTACAGCTGTCGCCTTTCCTTTGCCCGGCACTTTTTCTTTGCGCGGTTCAAATTCAAAACTGGTCTTGCCGTCTTTGCCGCGAACCAGGTAAGCCTTGAACGCACGGCGTGTACGTTGCGACACAAAACCCGGCAATAGATCGGTTTTGCCTTCGTTGAGCAGTTTGCTCATTTGTTCGGGCAGAATTTCCTGTTGCAGGATGATGCGGCCGCTGCGGAAGTCGCAGGTCTTCGGTTTGGCGACTGAATTTTCGCACACATAGGACAGCGGCATTTCGTACACGCCGCCGGCACATTTCGGACAAGGGCCGAGTGAGGTTTGCTCGCTGAAATCGACTGGTTCTGCATTTTCGTCATCGTTCTGGCCGAAGTCGAATTCCAGTTTGTAATTCTTGATCTCTTCGTCGCGCGAGATTTTCAGTACGGCGGCGAATGGACGGCCCATCTTCGAGCGGAAGCCTTGCAGCGGCCCGATGGTTTTGTTTGTTAACAGTTCTTCGACTTCGGCCACTTCAAACTGACGGCTGCCCGGCGTCTTGCTCATCGAGAATTCGCATTTGGTGCAGGCAAAGCGACGGTAGTTTTCCTTCACCACACTGCCGCAATTCGGACACGGTGTTTTGAGTGTGGCGTAGTCGCCGGGGATGGTGTCGTTGTCGTATTCTTTTGCGCGCTTGACGATGATTTGCGTCATTTGCGCGATCTCGCGCATGAATTCTTCACGGCTGATCTTGCCGCGTTCCATTTCCGACAGCTTGTATTCCCATTCGCCGGTCAGTTCCGGTGCCGTCAGTTCGTTTACGCCCAAACCGCGCAGCAAGGTCATCAACTGGAATGCCTTGGCAGTCGGCATCATTTCGCGACCTTCGCGCAGCAGATATTTTTCCGTCAGCAAGCCTTCGATGATGGCCGCGCGCGTAGCCGGTGTGCCCAGGCCTTTGCCGGTCATGGCGACGCGCAGTTCGCTGTCATCTATCAATTTGCCGGCACCTTCCATCGCCGACAGCAGCGTGGCTTCCGTGTAGCGCGCGGGCGGTTTGGTAACGAGGCCATTGGCGACTACCGATTCGGTTTGCACCTTCTCGCCTTTGGCGACAGGCACCAGCGTGCCGCTGTTTTCCGGATCTTTTTCGTCGATGACTTCCTTGCCGTAAACCGCAAGCCAGCCCGGATTGGTCATGACCTTGCCTTCAGTCTTGAACTGATGACCGGAGACTTCGGTGAAGCGTGTGGTGACCTGGAATTCTGCAGCCGGGAAGAAGATCGCCATGAAACGACGTGTTACCAGGTCGTACAGTTTCTGTTCAGGCTCCGACAGATTCTTCGGCGCCAGTGTGGTCGGGATGATCGCAAAGTGATCGCTGATTTTCGTGTTGTCGAAAATCCGTTTATTCGGCTTGACCCATTTGTTATTCAGGATCTGCTTGGAAAACTGGTGATAGTTATTGTTTTCTGCAATGACTTCCAGCGTTTCCAGCACGGTAGGCAGATAGTCTTCCGGCAGGTGACGCGAATCGGTACGTGGATAGGTCAGCACTTTGTGGCGTTCGTACAAGGCTTGCGCCAGGCCGAGAGTGTTCTTCGCCGAGAAACCGAAGCGCGCATTCGCTTCGCGTTGCAGACTGGTCAGATCGAACAATGCCGGTGCCATCGAGGTAGTCGGTTTCGATTCTTCGCTGACATTACCCGGTTTGCCGCCACGGCAGGCGGCGACGATGGATTCTGCGGCAGCTTTGCTCCACAGGCGTTCCGGACGGCGCTCGGGATCGGTCTCGTCTTTCTTGAACGTCGTGTCCAGCCAGCGGCCCTGATAGATGCCGGCGGCGCAGATGAATTCGGCGCGCACTTCCCAATAGTCGCGCGGCACGAATTTTTTGATCTTTTCTTCGCGTTCCACCACGATGGACAACGTCGGGGTTTGCACACGACCGACCGTGGTCAGATAGAAGCCGCCTTCCTTCGAATTGAAGGCGGTCATCGCACGCGTACCGTTGATGCCGATCAGCCAGTCGGCTTCACTGCGACTGCGTGCGGCATCGGCCAGCGACAGCATTTCATCGTCGCTGCGCAGATTCTTGAATGCTTCGCGAATCGCGCCTGGCGTCATCGATTGCAGCCACAGGCGCTTGATCGGTTGTTTGGCTTTCGCGTATTGCGCGATCAAACGGAAAATCAACTCACCTTCGCGCCCGGCATCGCATGCATTGATCAGGCCGGTGACGTCCTTGCGCTTGATCAGCTTGTTCAGTACCTTCAGGCGCGATTCGGTTTTGGCGATCGGATTCAGCGCAAAGTACGGCGGGATCATCGGCAAGTGGGCAAACGACCATTTGCCGCGCTTGACATCGTATTCTTCCGGAACCGAGATTTCGACCAGATGACCGACTGCAGAAGACAGCACGTATTCGTCGGATTCAAAGTAATCATCATGCTTGGTAAAGCCGCCGAGCGTTTTCGCGATATCGTTCGCGACGGATGGCTTCTCGGCAATGATGAGTGTTTTTGTCATGTTGTTTGATCTCTAAAAAGGTGCCGGCACGCATGGCTGGGTGCAGGTTGAGGCATACAGCTTATGGCGCAGGCGGCTTTTTTCAAGCAAGACCCGCGCTAATATAAGAGTTGCATAGGCGTCAAGCGGCCAATGATAAGCGCGTTGCGGCGAAATCCGCAAGCAGCAGACAAAGAGATGTGAAAAAAAGAAAACGGGGAGTGTTGCTGAAGAAGCATGCCCGTTGCGGGTGGGCATGCTATGAGACTTGCTTGTTAGTGCAGCATTCGTGGCGCGGCATCATCTTCGTCGAGGAACAGCTCGTCGAAGATCAAACCGTCCGGTTCCTTGCCCTGGCTCCACAGCACCATCAGTACAATGACCTTGAGCTTGTCGAGTGAAATAGGCGTCTCGCCGGCGGCCAGTGCGCGTTCAATAACGATTTCGCGCTGGATGGGATTGATCAGCTTGGCCGCTTCGAGGAACTGGATGAAACCGACGGCTGGCGTGCCGAGTACATCCATCTCCTGCGATACGTAGATGCGCGTACCGAAGGAGAATGCGGTCTGGTGCGGGTAGGAATCGGAAAATTCGTTGGTGGTTTCAGCCAGCGCAGTCAGCCAGCCGAGCGCCTTGGCGATTTCTTCTTCCTCAAAGCCGACAGCGGATAATTTTTTTACCAGTGCGTCCGAGTCCGGGCAGGCATCGGGCCGGTAATAGGTTTCGTAAAGATAGACTAAGACATCAAACATGGCATCACCGTAGCGCTTGGGTTAAGACGATATTTTGAATATCGTCGGATCGGATGCGTATGAATCACGCTCTTTACACAACAGGTCATACAAAGAGGTGTTACGACAGCGGCAGATCAAAGACAGCGCTTACTTGATCCAAGGATACCTTAAAAATGATGAGGCCAACAGGGGAAGGAAATTTTGTTGCAGCGACGTGATGTCAAAGTGAAATGTCAAACTGGAACGGTGCGACATTGCGCATCGTAGTCGTTCCTCCGGCAGATTCAATTCAGGCGCCGGTACAAGGCGCCTGGCAAGATTTCAAGCCGATCGCTTAACTCCAGCGTCAGCAATTGTGCATGCAGTGTTGCCATGTCTAGTTGGCAACGTGCAGCCAGCGTATCTGCATCCACCGGATCGAAACCGAGCGCCTGCAATATTTGTTGCGCTTGTGCGTCCAGCGCAGGCGCGACCGATTTGCCTGCTGTGTTTGCAGCAGGCGATGCGTATTGCAGTTCTTCCAGAATATCCTGCGCCGTTTCCACCAGTTTGGCGCCCTGCTTGATCAGCTGGTGGCAGCCTTTCGACAGGGGCGAATGGATGGAGCCGGGAATGGCAAACATGTCGCGCCCCTGTTCTGCCGCCATGCGGGCGGTGATCAGCGAACCGGATTGCAGTGCTGCTTCCACCACCAGTACGCCGCGCGCCAGGCCGCTGATGATGCGATTGCGGCGCGGGAAGTTGGAGGCGATGGCCGGCATGCCGAGCGGATATTCGCTGAGGATGCAGCCGGCTTCGGCGATCTGATGTGCGAGCGCACGATTGCGCGCCGGGTAAACGATATCGGCACCGGTACCGATGACGGCGATGGTGGAACCTGCATGCGGCGTTTGCGTGGCTGCGAGCAAACCGCCACGATGCGCTGCAGTGTCTATGCCCAGTGCCATGCCGGACACGATACTCAAACCGGCCAGGCTTAATGCTTCAGAAAATTTCTCCGCATTGGTAATGCCTTGCGCCGTGGCGTTGCGGCTGCCGACTACCGCCAGCGAAGGACGCGACAATAAATCGAGGCGGCCTTTTGCATAGAGCAGTATGGGTGGATCGGAAATTTCCAGCAGGGCCGGCGGATAGCCGGTGTCCGCCAGCGTCAACACATGATTGCCGGCTTGCGCCGCCCATTCATGCGTGGCTTCGATCAATGCTTCCGCTGGAGGTGCGAGCAAGGCATGCGCGATGCGCTCGGGTACGATTTGTTGGAGTGCGAAGAAATCTGTTGTGAAGATATTTTCCGGCAGGCCGAAGGCTGCCAGTAATTTGCGCGCAGTATCGGGGCCGACGCCGGGCGTCTGTTCCAGCCGCAGCCAGCTTGCGAGATCGTCCGGGGCCGGCATTATCTGGTCTTGCCAAAGCGCGGGAACAGGGACGGATGCAACTCCTGACGCGCATCGGGCAAGTGCATGATGTAACGCGTCAGGATGGAGAGGAAGTGCGCCGGCTTATTCGGGTGACTTGGCGACGTCGGCAACTTGTACGGTATCGGTCACCTGCATGACGAGACCGTAGGAAATGTTGTCGAAGACGCGGAACACCAGCAGGTTGCCGTAAGCTTCATCCGGCAGTTTGATCAGACCGCGGCCATTGCCTTCGGTGCGATCCGGTACCAGTTTGCCCAGGCGCTGCAGTTCCAGCACGGTGCCGACATCGACGCCATCCTTGCTGCCGCGATTGATGGAAACGATCTGGTTCTGTCCCGCTTGTGAAACGCCGCCATACACCGACACGATTTGCGCATTCACCGCCTGCTCAGGCGCATGCGGCACGTAATTCATGAAGGGTGCCGGTTCTACCGGAAGCAAACGGTCGCGCACGCCCATCTCTTCCTTGGCATTGGTCACGATCATCGTATGCGGTTCGTTATCGAGTTTGCTCAGGCGTTGCAGTTTCAAGGTGCCCAGATAGACGGCTTCATAGCCGATGATCTTTTTGCTGGCAGGATCGGTCAGCGGTTTGCCGGGCCGGAATGCCTCGAATTCGGTGCGACCGTTCAGGTCGCCGCGTACATAGGCTTTATCACCGTTGGCAAGGAAGACGTGACCTTCCTGCGTGGCGACGATACGTGGTGCGCTATTCAGCTCGGTTTCGCCAACGATCAGGGGTTTGGTCAGGAATTGCTCGATGGCCGACAGCGGAATGGTGGCGATTGCACCGGAACCCGCCTCGGTCGAACGTACTTGCGGCGATAGGCGTACGGTAGGCAGGCCGCTATTGTCGCCAGCGCCTTTCCCGAGGCGTAATTTGCCGGCCACACGGTCGAAATAGACGGTTTGGCCCGGATAAATCCAGTGCGGATTGCGGATCTGCTCGCGGTTCATGTCCCATACTTGCGGCCAGCACCATGGATGCTGCAGGAATTTTCCTGAAATTCCCCACAGCGTATCGCCACGCACGACCACGTGCTGATCGGGAGCATTCGGCAAAAATGCGCAACGGGCACTGCCGGCCACCGTTTTGACAGGTGCTTCGGCGAAGGTTGTTGCGGGTAAAACGACGGAGGTGAGAGCAAGGAAGAGTGCAGCTGTGCTAAAATTTTTCATGGTTTGTCCGGTGAGCTTGACCAATTGTGACGCCATTACTGTGCTGCAAGCATGTTATGAGTGAAATAATGCATTCGTGAAAAAACTTGCTAAATTGAATCAAATTCTGCACATAAATCCTTGAAGTAGCAAGAAAACCACGTTGTTAACCTGCCGCCTTGTTGCGCAAAAGCCGTATGTCTATATTAAATATCCTGCGTTATCCCGATCCACGGCTGCATAAGATTGCCAAGCCGGTCACTGTCTTTGATGCGCGCATCAAGACGCTGGTCGCCGATATGGCTGAAACCATGTATGACGCGCCGGGCGTTGGCCTAGCTGCATCGCAAGTCGATGTGCATGAACAGGTGATCGTGATCGATACCTCGGAAACGCGGTCGGAGTTGCGCGCCTACATCAATCCTGAACTGATCTGGGTCAGTCCGGAAATGCAGGTCTATGAAGAGGGCTGCCTGTCTGTTCCCGGCATCTACGATGGTGTCGAGCGGCATGCCAGGGTCAAGGTGCGCGCGTTCGATGCGGATGGAAAACAGTTCGAGCTGGAAGCCGAAGGCTTGCTGGCCGTATGCATCCAGCATGAAATGGATCATCTGAAAGGCAAGGTATTCGTTGAATACCTGTCGCCGCTGAAACGCAATCGCATCAAGACCAAGATGCTGAAAGAAGAGCGCGAGCTGAGTCGTCACAACAAGGTGGCGCAGCACTGATGGTGTAACCGTGGCTCGCTCTCGCAGGGCGAGCACCCGCCAAACCGGCAAGCGCATGGTTTCTCATTCTGCGCCTGCCGTACTACAATCCCCCCATGAAAATCATTTTTGCCGGTACGCCGGAATTTGCGGCGGTCGCCCTGGCGGCGCTGCATGCAGCGGGCTTCGAGATTCCGCTCGTGCTGACGCAGCCCGATCGCCCGGCCGGTCGCGGCATGCAATTACAGGCTTCGGCAGTCAAGCAGTTTGCGCTGGCGCACGATATCCCGGTGGCGCAGCCGATCTCCCTGCGGCTGGATGGAAAATATCCTGAGATAGCACAAGAAGCGCATGAGCTGTTGCGCGCAACGCCGCACGATGTAATGGTGGTTGCGGCTTATGGCTTGATCCTGCCGCAATCGGTGCTGGATATTCCGCCGCTTGGCTGTCTGAATATTCATGCATCATTGTTGCCGCGCTGGCGTGGTGCGGCGCCGATTCATAGAGCGATTGAGGTCGGCGACGAGGAAACCGGCGTCACCATCATGCAGATGGAATTGGGCCTGGATACCGGACCGATGCTGCTGATGGAAAGCCTGCCGATTGCAGCCGACGATACGACGGCCAGCCTGCACGACAAGCTGGCCAGGCTGGGTGGAAAAATGATCGTCGATGCCTTGCGCAAGCTGGAGCAAGATGGTTTGACCGCGACGCCACAGCCGGAAGCGGGCGCTAACTACGCGGCCAAAATTGCGAAGGAAGAAGCCACGCTGGACCTGAAGCAATCAGCACAGGAGCTGGCGCGCAAGATACGTGCGTTCAATCCCTTCCCCGGCGCGATGGGAATATGCAATGGCACGCCGGTCAAGTTCTGGCAGGCGGAGGCACTGGAATGCTCGAATCAATGGCCAGCCGGCCAGGTCATCTCGGCCAATGCACAGGACGGCGTGGTGATTGCCTGCGGCGACGGCGCCTTGCGTGTGACCGAACTGCAAAAGCCGGGCGGCAAGCGTTTGCCGGCGGCAGAGTTCATCAAGGGCTTTGCGCTGGAAGGTGAGCGTTTTCAGTAAGTCGCTCTTGCAAAGTTTTTGGCAAATGTCACTGTCTTGTTCGACGGGAGATGGTGCGATGAAAAGAATCATCATTTTGCTGACGCTGTTTTTATCTGCCTGCCAGGGCGCGGATGCGATCAGGCAGAAAACCGCAGAGCCGCCACCGGAAAGAAATACGCAGATGGCCAGTGTGGTGATCTGGTGGGCGCATGGCAACGAGCCGTTCTGGCATTTCACCGCAGACGCTGGCAAGCTGCGCTTTGAAAACCTTGGCGAGGATGCGGAATATTTTCCCTATCGTGTGTTCGACAGCGAGGGCACGACGCG
>NZ_JBEBPO010000072.1:0-13069 GCF_040395855.1 Herminiimonas fonticola
CAGTCAAAAACTGAACGGCATTTCCAATTGAGCCGCATTGCTACGGCAAACTCATGCAAGCCAGCTTATCAGCCCACCCACTTGCGCGCATTACGGAACATCCGCATCCACGGCGAATCTTCACCCCACGACTCTGGATGATATGACTGCTGGACACTGCGGAACACGCGTTCTGCATGCGGCATCAAGACGGTAAAACGGCCATCCGGCGTCGTCACCGATGTAATGCCTTCCGGCGAGCCGTTCGGATTGTACGGATAGGTTTCGCTGGTTTGCCCCTTGTTGTCGATAAAGCGCATGGCCACAAGGGCCTTGTCGATGTCGCCAGTCAGCGAAAAATCTGCATAACCTTCACCGTGTGCGATGGCGATCGGTGTCTGTGTGCCTGCCATGTCATTGAAGAAGATGGATGGCGAATCCGTCACTTCGACCATAGAGAAGCGCGCCTGGAATTGTTCAGCCTTGTTACGTGTGAACTTAGGCCAGGCTTGTGCACCCGGAATAATCGATTTCAGATTGCTCATCATCTGGCAACCATTGCAAATACCCAGTGCAAATGTATCGGCACGATCAAAGTAGGTGGCGAACTCTTCCGCCAATTGCATATTGAACAGTATCGTTTTTGCCCAGCCTTCGCCTGCGCCCAATACGTCGCCGTAAGAGAAACCGCCGACGGCGATCATGCCCTTGAAATCGCTCAAAAACGCACGCCCGGAAATCAGGTCGCTCATGTGCACGTCCACCGCTTCAAAACCGGATTTATGCATGACGTAAGCAGTTTCCACCTGCGAGTTGACGCCCTGCTCGCGCAGAATCGCCACGCGTGGCCGGGCACCCTTGGCAATGAACGGCGCCGCAATGTCTTCCTGCGGATCGAAGGTCAGCACCGACTTGATGCCCGGATCGAGCTTGTCGAGGATGCGATCGTATTCGGCATCGGCGCAATCCGGATTGTCGCGCAGACGCGCAATGCGCCAGCTGGTTTCACTCCAGAAGCGATGCAGATCGATGCGCGACTGGCTGTAAATCACCTTGGCATCGCGCGTGAATTCAATCATGTCGTCGTCGCTCAACTTGCCGACGATGTGGCTGCAGGCGCCCAGATTGTATTCGCGCAGCACATTCATGACGTCCGATTTCTGCTCTGCACGCACCTGGATCACGGCACCGAGTTCTTCATTGAACAAGGCGCGCAAGGTCATGTCGTTACGACGTGCGGGCACCTGGCCGGCCCAGTTTTTCGCATCGCCTCCATCACTGGCATGTTCGCCTTCCAGCGTCAGGATATCCAGATTGACCGACAAGCCGCTGTGACCGGCAAACGCCATTTCACACAAGGTCGCAAACAAACCGCCATCGGACCTATCGTGATACGCGAGCAGTTTCTGTTCCTTGTTCAAGCGCTGGATCGCAGCAAAGAATCCTTTCAGATCTTCTGCGCTATCGACATCCGGTGTTTCATTGCCGAGCTGCTGCATGACTTGCGCAAAGGAAGAAGCCCCCAAACGGTTCTTGCCGCGACCCAGATCGATGGCGATCAGCACGGTATCGCCGGCATCGGTGCGCAGTTGCGGCGTCAGCGATTTACGCACGTCATAGACCGGCGCGAATGCCGACACGATCAGTGAAACCGGCGAAACAACGGCCTTGTCTGCACCATCGTCATTCCACGTAGTGCGCATTGACAGGGAATCCTTGCCGACCGGAATGCTGATGCCCAGGGCCGGGCACAATTCCATGCCGACTGCTTTCACTGTATCGAACAGTGCAGCATCCTGGCCCGGCTGACCGCAAGCGGCCATCCAGTTGGCGGACAGTTTGATATCGGAGATATCGGCGATCGGTGCAGCAGCAATATTGGTCAGCGCTTCACCGACGGCCATGCGACCCGATGCGGCGGCATTGATCACGGCCAGCGGTGTACGCTCACCCATCGCCATCGCCTCACCCAGATAGCCTTCAAAACTCATGGTGGTCACTGCGCAATCGGCTACCGGCACTTGCCACGGGCCGACCATCTGATCGCGTACCGTGGTGCCGCCAACTGTGCGATCGCCTATCGTGATCAGGAAGGATTTGTCGGCCACTGTTGGCAGACGCAAGACGCGTATCGAGGCCTCCAGCAAATCGATGCCGGTCAAATCCACCGCCGGCAAGCTTTGTTTTACATGACTGACATCTCTATGCATTTTCGGCGGTTTGCCAAGCAGAACGTCCATCGGCATATCGACCGGCTCGTTGCCATGCTGCGGATCGATCACCTTCAACTGGCGTTCTTCGGTCGCAGTGCCGACTACGGCAAACAGACAGCGTTCGCGTTCGCACAGGTACTGGAACTGCGGCAGGCTTTCCGGTGCAATCGCCAGCACATAACGTTCCTGCGATTCGTTGCTCCAGATTTCCTTCGGCGCCATGCCGCTCTCTTCCAGCGGCACTGCGCGCAAATCGAAGATCGCGCCGCGCTTGGCGTCGTTGGTGATTTCCGGGAAGGCATTCGACAAACCGCCGGCGCCTACGTCATGAATGGACAGGATAGGATTGTTTTCCTGCATTGCCCAACACGCATTGATGACTTCCTGCGCGCGTCGTTCCATTTCCGGATTGCCGCGTTGTACCGAATCGAAATCCAGATCGGCAGTATTCGTTCCCGTTGCCATCGACGAGGCAGCACTACCGCCCATACCGATACGCATGCCGGGACCGCCGAGCTGGATCAGCAGGCTGCCAACCGGCAAATCGTGCTTCTTCGTATGAATCGCGGCGATGCTGCCTATGCCGCCGGCGATCATGATCGGCTTGTGATAACCGTTGACCGCACCGGCAACGTTTTGTTCGTAAGTGCGGAAATAGCCACCCAGATTCGGCCGACCGAATTCATTGTTGAAGGCAGCCGCGCCTATCGGACCCTCGATCATGATTTGCAGCGGCGAAGCGATGCGATCAGGCTTGCCGTATGCGTTCGATGTTGAATCTTCTGCCGCCGCGACAGTGACATCGTGATCGTTTTCCCACTGTTGCACGCCATCCGGCAGCATCAGATTGGAAACGGTAAAACCGCTCAAGCCAGCCTTGGGTTTGGCACCACGACCGGTTGCACCTTCATCGCGAATTTCACCGCCGGCGCCGGTAGAAGCACCGGGAAATGGCGAGATCGCGGTTGGATGATTGTGCGTTTCCACCTTCATCAGGATATGGGTCAGCTCTTCCGACGCAGCGTACACGTTGCCGCTGGCAGCGCCACGTGGATAAAAGCGCGTTACCGTTGCGCCTTCGATCACCGACGAGTTATCGCTATACGCAACGACGGTGCCGCGCGGCGCCAGTTGATGCGTATTCTTGATCATCGCGAACAGGGATTTATCCTGTTTCACGCCATCGATGGTCCAGTCGGCATTGAATATCTTGTGACGGCAATGTTCGCTATTGGCTTGCGCGAACATCATCAGTTCAACGTCGGTTGGATTGCGCTTGGCTGTCGTAAAGGCGGCCAGCAGATAATCGATTTCATCGTCGGACAAGGCCAGGCCAAGTTCGGTATTGGCATTCACCAACGCCGCTTTGCCGCCCTGCATGATATCGATGAATGCCAAAGGTTTGGCGTCCAGTTCGCCAAACAGACCGGACGCCTCCTCTGCACTGCGCAATACCATTTCCGTCATGCGATCGTGCAGCAAGGCTTGTACCGCAACGATTGCTTCGCTAGCGAGTTTTTTCGCGCCGCCGAGCAAACCGGATTTCAGGTGCACGATATAGCGCACACCGCGTTCTATCCGGTGAATATCGGTCATGCCGCAGTTATGCGCAATATCGGTCGCCTTGCTGGCCCACGGCGAAATCGTGCCGAAACGAGGAATCACGACAAACTCGTCGCCTTCCAGTTTTGCAGAAAACGGTTCGCCGTAAGTCAGCAAACCGTTGAGGCGTTTGACGTCATCCGGCGCAATGGCTGCTGCGGAATCGACAAAATGCAGGAACTGCCCGGTCACCCCGGCAATTGCATGATCGATTTGTTGCAGTTGCAGTAACAGGCGTTCGGTACGAAAGGCAGACAGGGCGTTGGAACCTGGCAAAATCAGCATGGCGAGAAGGTAGTTGATGCAGAAAAGCAGATGAATTCGGCTGCCGTCCTGCGAGTTAAATCAGAAACCGTGATTATACCGCGACAGAGAGCGTTTTAACTGCCGCTTCACTTCCTGAACGACAAGGATTGCCGCACCAAAAATGCAGAAGGGACGCATTTTCATGCGTCCCTTCCTGATTCAGACCACGTTCGATCTGGCACTCCATCAATTCCATCTACCGCCACGGCCACCTACGCTGAAGCGTCCCGCTCCCAGAAAAACCAGCGCCAGTGCCGTCACCAGAAACATGCCTTGCAGTTCCAGCGCCCAGCCGCCCTGATCATTCAGCGATGCCAGCTGTTTCATGTGCACGAGGAAAATTGCGAAAACCATGTTGCCGGCAATGATCAATGCCGCCGGCCGCGACCAGATACCGACGATTAACAAAACAGGCGCAAGCACCTCGCCCACATACACCAGATAAGCCAGTGGAGCCGGCAATCCCACCGCTGTCACAGAGCTGACAATGAATGCCGGGCCAGCCATGATCTTTGCAATACCGTGCAACAGTATCAATATCCCCAGCACTAGTCGTAAAAGCAATTTTCCGAGGTCATCAGCGTTTTGCATATTATTCATCCTTGATTAGTTGGTGATGAAGCGGCCAGTACGTACTACACAAAAATATAGTGCGGACCGTTTCCGGGCAGGCATATCTTTATTGCCATTAGCATAATACTCCAGCCCTCGCAAAATGGGGAATTCGTCAAATGGCGCCGGCGCTTTTTCTTGCATCGATTTGCGCGCCCTATTCGCCAAGCAATTCGGCAATCACCTGCCATTCTTCGATATGTTCGGAAATCACCTTGACGATCACAATGATGGGAATGCCGAGCAACATGCCCCATACGCCCCACAACCAGGTCCAGAACAGCAGCGACACAAATACCGCCACCGTATTCATTTTTGCGATGCGCCCGGTCATCCATGTCGTGACGAAGGTGCCAACCAGTGTAGCAATGACCAGGGTAAGGCCTGCAACCGTCAATACGGATGCAAATGTTTCAAACTGCATGAAAGCGGTTACGCCGGTGGCGGCCACTATCAGCAACGGCCCGAAATAAGGAATAATGTGCAGAAATCCGGCCGCAACGGCCCAGGCACCGGCATTTTCCAGGCCGACCCAGCGCAAGGCGATCCACATCAGCAAACCGAACAGGATATTCGTCACCAGCAGCATCAGCATGTAACGCTGAATCGAGGTGTTGATTGCGTCCAGAATATTCACTGTGATTTTGCGCGACGACAGTGATCTGCCGCTGATTTTTACCAGCTTGCGCTTGAACATATCGCCCGACAGTAAAAAGAAAAACACCAGGAAAATCACCATCAGCACCTGGCTCGCGAAGGCAGCTGCCCCCATCGAACCGGCCCACAGCCACTGCCCCAGATTGAAGACCGATTGCTCGGCCGTCGTATTCTTGACGAGCGGACGCACACCGGCTGCCTGATTGGTTGCCTTTTCAATTTCCGTCGCTGCTGCCTGCATTTGCTGAATCGTGCTGGTTTGATCTTTTTGCAGATGCTTGAGCGAACGCGTCAGCTTTTGTGTCGCGGTCGGCAGACTGACCAGAATCGAATTGAATTCATCGCGTAAATTATTCGCTGTCCACAAGGCGCTGGATAAAATCGCGGCAATGACAAACACCGTACCCACCATACGCGGAATGCGAATCCGCTCCAGCCAGACCACCAGCGGATTGAGCGTGTAGGCGATGAAAATGCCGAATACGAGTGGAATAAAAAATTTATGTGCGGCAGACAAGGCAAACACAAATGCCACACTTGCCAGTATCGTCAGGGCGATGCTGCGCGGATTGAGCGGGATCTGGATCTGCGCGGCATCGCCTGCAGCAGATGCAAACCTGCCCTCATCCTGTACTTCCGTGTTATCCGCATTCTTGTCGGTCATGATTGTGCGCTTGAAAAAATACTGCAAAGAATTGGTTCAATCGAATAGGCGATTGCATGAAAGCGAAGCGATTGTCCCACATGCTTTTATGGAAAGCATACTAATTCAGATGCAAATCAATATAGATATTTTTATGTGTGAAAACGTACAGATGAAAACCAATGGCAACGATAAACTGGGAAAAACTGATGTGCAGACGCATGCATTGCGATCGGTATTTTTACCGATGTACAGCGTTTTTGCATAGCAAGCGGCAACGATAAAAAGAGAACTTGAAGTTGCTGTAACGAGCATTCCACAATGAACTGAAAACAGAAAGGAAATTGCCATGCTCTATACCATTGCAGTCGTACTCGTCATCCTGTGGCTGATCGGCCTGGTCAGTTCCTATACCATCGGCGGTTTCATTCATATTCTGCTGGTGATCGCCATCGTGATGATCCTGCTGCGCATTATCAGCGGCCGCAAGCCCTTCTAATCTCCCTGCATAAAGAATCAGTCTGAACGCCCAGCCAACCTGCAATGGCCGGGGTACGCAAAAAAAGCTGTGTCGAATCGATGCAGCTTTTTTATTGATCAATCGACATCAATAAGTCACCGTCCTTTCGCTCTCCGAGCTTTTGTCCAACACCTTGCATCGGTTTCCTGCAATTTATTGTTAATTTCCATTACTTCCGCTGGCCTCTTTACACACCGGCTTGGTAACATGCATGGCTAATTTCAGGAGAGGTCGAAGTAATGCAAGTAGCAGTTGTTGGTGCCGGTGTAGTCGGGGTCTGTACTGCGTATTTTTTAGCTGAAGCAGGACATCAAGTCGTGGTGCTCGAACGTCGCAACAATGTGGCGGAAGAAGCCAGCTTCGGCGACTCCGGCATTCTTGCGCCAGCCAGCATTGCGCCGTGGGCAGCACCCGGTGCCACCAAATCCCTACTCTCCCATCTGTTCAAATCCGAATCGCCTCTGCTGTTCAATCGAATGCTGGACCCTTCAATGTGGCGCTGGGTACGACGCTGGCTGAAAGAGTGCGATATCGAGCGTTATCAGATCAATCGCAGCCGCATGCAACGCATTGCTTTTTACAGTCATGAAATCATGCAGCAATTGCGCGAGCTGCATCAACTGGACTACGAACAGGCACCCGGTTACCTCCAATTGTTTCGCTCCGAACGCGATCTGCAACTGGCAAAGCCTGCTTTCGATTTTCTGACTGCGCATGGCATCCCACACGATTTTCCGGATGCCGATGGCGCGCGTGCGATAGAACCCGCATTGAATCCGCATACGCCGCTTGCCGGCAGCCTGCACTTGCCGACAGACGAATCCGGCAACTGCCCTTTGTTCACGCGCCAGATACGCCAGCTTGCGCAGGCCATGGGGGTGGAATTCCATTTTGGCAGCAACGTCAAATCGATACGGCAATCCGAGCACGGAGTGGATATCCGGATTGACGACCACACATTTGCCGCTGATCGGGTAGTGCTGGCAAGTGGTGCCGACAGCAGCAAACTGCTTGCGCCGCTGGGTTTGCATTTACCTGTCCATCCGGTAAAAAGTTATTCGGCGACTGCCACTATCCGCAATTTTGAATCGGCACCAGTGGCTGCCCTGATGGATGAAACCTACAAGGTTGCCATCACGCGCATGGGCAATCGCATCCGCATCGCAGGCATAGCGGAATTGGGTGCACGCACGCCGGACTTGCGCCAGGCCGGATTGAATACCCTGCTTAAAGTCGGCTACGACTGGTTTCCCGATGCGTGCAACTACAACACTGCTGCGTTCTGGTCCGGTACCAGCCTGATGTTGCCGGACGGTCCGCCGCTCATAGGCGCAACGCATGTCAGGAATGTCTACGTTAATATCGGTCATGGCTCCACCGGCTGGGCCATGGCGGCAGGTTCAGCCAGGGTGCTGGCGGATATTGTTTCAGACCGCACTCCGGACATCGATCTCGACGGTTTGACGCCGCTGCGGTTTCGCTGATTGCAGTGAGCGGATTGCGCTAAAATCAGATAAACCTTTGCCGGCATCCTGCCTTGCACATTTTTCTGATCGCGCCTTCCGATGACAAACCATCGCCCTGCCCTTTATAAAATTGCAGAGATTCGCCAGATCGAACAAGCTGCACACGCCACACTTCCACACTATTTCCTGATGCAACGCGCCGGTACGGCAGCCGCCGAATACGCCCGGCGATTGCTCGGCAATCATGACGATGTCGCCGTCCTGGCGCTGGTCGGGCCCGGCAACAATGGCGGCGATGCGCTTGAGGCAGCGAGCCAGCTGGCGCACTACGGCCTGCACGTATCGATCTATATGGCAGGCGATCCGGAGCAACTGCCAGCCGATGCACAACAAGCCCTGCAACATGCCCAGGGCAGCCCTGCCACTTTCATTGATCACGCAGCCATAGGCGCAAGCGCCTGGGCATTGGTGATCGATGGCTTGTTCGGCATAGGGCTGACACACGCCATCACCGGCGATATGTCGGATCTGATCAGGCAGATCAATGCTTTGCACTGTCAAGTCCTGGCGCTGGATGTACCGAGCGGATTGAATGCAGACAGCGGCACGCTTATTGGCAGCAACAACGACGGCGGCATCATTCAAGCCACGCACACGATTACCTTCATCGGCGACAAACCTGGTTTGCATACCTGTGATGGTCGCGATTACGCGGGAGAGGTTATCGTCAGCGATCTGGCCATCGATCCGCAACTGTTTCCATCTGCCTCCATACAGTTGAATCATGTTGCCCTGTTTTCTGCCGAGCTGCGCTCCAGACGGCACAATACACACAAGGGAAGTTACGGTGATGTCAGTGTACTCGGCGGTGCGCACGGCATGGTCGGCGCGGCCATTCTGGCAGCTCGCACAGCAGCCAACTGCGGAGCCGGCCGCGTATTCGTCGCCTGCATTTCAGAAGCTCCAGCCTACGACAGCGCACAACCGGAACTGATGTGCCGCCTGGCTGCACATATCGACTTCGACAGCACGACAATCGTCGCCGGGCCCGGATTAGGAGACTCGCGCACTGCGCACGATTTTCTCGCCAGGGCAATAACCGCGCATACGCCTCTGGTGCTGGATGCCGATGCATTGAATCTTGTTTCGGTGGAAGCAGGCTTGCAGCAAAAACTGGTAGCGCGCGAGGCGCCGACGCTGTTGACGCCCCATCCGCTGGAAGCTGCCCGCCTGCTCGACTTCACCGTGCAGCAAGTACAGGCAGATCGGATCGGCGCAGCGCGTGCACTCGCATCGAGGTTCAATGCCATCGCAATTCTGAAGGGGTCGGGCACTATCATTGCCGCGCCGGGCACAAACGGCGGCATCGTTATCAACCCGACGGGCAATCCGTCGCTGGCCACTGCCGGCTCCGGCGATGTACTGGCGGGATTGTGCGGTGCCCTGTTGGCACAGGGCTGGCCTGCATGGGAAACGGCATTGGCAGCCGTATGGTTGCATGGCAAGGCCGCTGACAACCTGGTTCAGAATGGCAGCGGTCCGATCGGACTGACCGCCAGCGAATTGATTCCGCCCATACGCACAGTATTGAATCAATTAGTGCTGCAACAGCGTACACACATCATCACACCAGGTGTCCCGCTGCAATCGTGATGGTGCGTTTGCATAGTGCGGCAATCGAAGGGTCGTGCGTGACCAGCACCAGCGTCGATTTACGTTCATGATTGAGCTCGAACATCAATTGAATCACTGCCTCGCCGGTTACCGCATCCAGACTGCCGGTAGGTTCATCGGCAAACAATAACGGCGGCTCGCTGACGAAGGCACGCGCCAGCGCCACACGCTGCTGCTCACCGCCCGACAGATATTTTGGATAATGCTTCAACCGGCTCGACAAGCCGACACGCGCCAGCATTGCCTCGGCCTTTTCCTTCGCCTTGCCATCGTTGCGCAATTCCAGCGGCAACATGACATTTTCGACGGCATTCAAATGTCCCAGCAATTGAAACGACTGGAACACAAAACCAAGTTTTTCTTTCCGCAAGCCGGCACGTCCGTCTTCATCCAGCGCAAAGATATCCACACCGTTCAGCTTGACCGTTCCGTCCGAGGGTGTATCCAGACCTGCCAGCAAACCAAGCAAGGTTGATTTGCCTGAACCGGATGCGCCGACGATGGCCAGCGTATCGCCCGCTTGCACGGTAAAATCAACCGCTTGCAGGATGGTCAGCTCACCCGTTGCATCAGCCACGCGTTTAGTCAGATTGATTGCTTCAATTGCAGGATAAACAGTAGAGGATTCAGGCATGCGGATTGATTTCAGGTTTTCGTATCAGGTGGAGAGTAAATTCAAAACGATATTCAAAACGGTATTGCGAGCAGCCACGCTGGTTGTCATAACGTCGTTTGCAACGAGCGCTTATTCTGCATCAAAAACCATCCTCGTGCTCGGCGACAGCCTGTCGGCTGAATATGGCTTGGCGCGCGGCGAAGGCTGGGTCAATCTGCTGCAGAAAAAACTGGCAACGGAAAAAATTACCGCGCCCATCATCAATGCCAGCATCAGTGGCGAAACCACCAGCGGCGGCAAAGCGAGGTTGCCGTCCCTGCTGGCCAAACATCAACCGGCAATCGTCGTGATAGAGCTGGGCGCAAACGATGCACTACGCGGCTTGTCGCTCGCAGCTACACAGGAAAATCTCCGTGCCATGATTAAAAGTGCAAAAACGGCCAAGGCAAAAATCCTGTTGATTGGCATGCAAATACCACCCAACTACGGCAGCGATTACACCAAACAGTTCTCTGCCCTCTTTCCAAAACTGGCACAGGAAACAAAATCTTCTCTGGTTCCATTCATGCTGCAGGGCGTAGCCGACAAAACCGAACTGTTCCAGGCCGATCGTATACACCCCAACGCAGAAGCGCACCCGAGAATACTCGACAATATCTGGCCGCAACTCAAACCTTTGCTGATCAGCGGAAAATAAAAAAGCCGCTTGTCGCGGCTTTTTTAAACGTGCAATGCAGATAAATTCTTATTCAACTGCCTCTGATTTGGCAGCTGGTTTCATGATTTTTACCTTGGCCTTTTGCTTCAAGGCTTCGATATAGGCAAACGTTTCCTGTTGCGCCAGCGCTGCCGTGATTTGCTGATGTTCGGCCTGACGCTTGGCGCTATCGACGTTGGCCGGTTGTGTCACACGCACGATCCGCAACACGCCAAAGCCCTGCGGCACATCGACTCCGACGTAAGCCGGCAGCTTGCTGGTATCAGCTTTCATCACCGCCAGGAATACTGCAGGATTCAAGCCCTGGCTCTTGGCGCGTGAAACGATTTGCGTTGCAGAAAAACCGCTCGCATCATCTTTTGCCTGCAATGCTGCCAGCTTCTCTTCACCCGCTTTTTTGGCAAGTGCAGCGGCTTCTTCCTGTACAACACGCTCATGCACCAGCGACTTCACTTCATCGAAAGGACGTTTGCTTGCAGGTTTGTATTCCGTCACGCGGCCGGCAATCAGCGTATTCGGCGCGACTTCCACCGCTTCCGTATTGCGTTTGTTTTTCAGCGATTCATCTGAAAACAGGGCTGTCAGGAATTTCTGATTATTGTAGGGTACCGTTGGCGCCACAGCAGGATTCGGCTGACGCGACAGATTGCCAGTCGTTTCGATTTTCAATTTCAGCTTGTCAGCCACGGCTTGCAGGCTGTCTGCCTGTTCATACACCGTATTGTTGAAGACGTCTGCCGTCTCGGTGTATTTTTTTGTCACCAGCTGTTTTCTGATATCGCCTGCGATCTCTTTTTTGACTTCATCCAGCGTCTTGATCGAAGCCGGCTTGATGGCAGTGACCTTGATAATGTGGAAGCCGTAATCGGATTGCACCAGATCGCTCAATTCGCCTTGCTTGAGCTTGAAGGCTGCGTCTTCAAAAGGCTTGACCATCATGCCCTTGCCGAAGAAATCCAGATCACCGCCACGTTCAGCCGAACCGGTATCGCTTGAATTTTCCTTGGCAAGCTTGGCAAACTCTTGCGGATGCTTGTGCAGCGTTGCCAGCAATTGTTCTGCTTTCGCCTTTGCAGCTGCCTTCTCGGCATCGGATGCATCCTTGCTGACGCCGATCAGGATGTGGCTGGCGCGACGTTGCTCTTCCACGCCATAGTGTTTTGCATTCTGTTCGTAATACGATTTGATATCTGCATCGCTGACATTGATCTGCGCCGCCAATGCATCTGCCGTCAATACGACATATTCGGCTTTCACTTGCTCAGGCACATTAAACTGGTTGCTCTTTTCGTAATACGATTTGAGCATGTCGTCAGTAACTTTGACTTGGCCGACATAATCGGATGTTTTGAATGCCAGTTGCTGCACTTCGCGTTCCTGCTCGCCCAGTTCAGACAGGCGTTTGGCCAGCGAATCCGGCGCAAATGCCGTGTTCTGAATGGCAGCATTCACCTGCTGCGAGGTCAACTCCTGGCGCAAGCGCGCTTCGTACATGGTTGGCGTCATGCCTTGTGCAGCAAGAATCGCCTTGTAACGCTCGACATCGAATTTACCGTCGGCGGTCGTCAAACCACCCATATTGACAATTGTTTGCTGCAAGGCTTGATCGGATACGGCCAGCTTGTTGCGTTTTGCTTCGGCTGTCAGAACGCGCTGCGCAATCAGGTTGTTCAGGATTTCCTGCTTGGCTTCGGGCGTATCGAACATCTTGGCGTCGAACTGATCGCCAAACATCTGACGGAAGCGACTCATCTGTTCGCGTTGCGCCGCATCCCACTCCGGCTGTGTAATGGTCTGGCCGGCGACTTTGGCAACAGTATTCGAGGCATCACCCATGCTGGTGTAGCTTTCCAGTCCAACGAAAGCAAAGGACGGCAAGATAATCAACAGCAGCAAAAACTGCATCAGACGACGGTGAGTACGGATAAATTCAAACATGGCTAACCAATCTCAGACAGATCAATATGTCGCATATGAAAAAAGGCGAACTCTCGTTCGCCTTTTTATTTTTTTGGCGGAGTGGACGGGACTCGAACCCGCGACCCCCGGCGTGACAGGCCGGT
>NZ_JBEBPO010000073.1:0-12979 GCF_040395855.1 Herminiimonas fonticola
TTCAGCAGCGTCAGAATTTCCATCAACTCGCTACGAATCGCAAGCACCGCATTGGGATCGATGGTCACCGCATCAAGCGGCAAATCCTCATCGGCACGCGCTTCCAGAATCCGGCTATCCAGCTTGTTGCGCGCGCCGCTGATCGTGAACCCCTGCTCGTAAAGCAGCTCACGAATACGACGTATCAGCAAGACTTCATGATGCTGGTAATAGCGCCGGTTACCGCGTCGCTTGACCGGTTTCAACTGGGTAAATTCCTGCTCCCAGTAGCGTAAAACGTGCGGCTTGACGCCACACAATTCGCTGACTTCGCCGATTGTGAAATAGCGTTTGGCGGGAATTGGCGGCAATGCTGCCAATTCAGCTTTGTTGATCCGTTCGTTCATCTAATTCAGCTGGTGTGCGCAAGTGAGGTCTGGCTGGAAGTCTCGACCATGCCTTTTAGCTTTTGGCTCGCATGGAAGGTAACGACACGGCGCGCAGTAATGGGAATTTCTTCTCCAGTCTTGGGATTGCGGCCTGGACGCTGCGGTTTGTCGCGCAACTGAAAATTACCGAAACCGGATAGTTTTACCGCTTCGCCACGCTCCAGCGCGTTACGAATTTCATCAAAGAATGTTTCAACCATATCCTTGGCTTCGCGTTTGTTCAAACCGACTTGCTCGAACAACAACTCCGCCAACTCGGCCTTGGTCAGAGTCGGCAAATCCTTTTCTGCCTGCGAACGTACCTGCGCTTCCAGCATTGCGCGGTTGAGATCGGCTGCCAATACGGATTGGAGTTCAGCGGAATTCACATCATTCATATTCGTTATATTCACGGCTTGGGTTGCAGCTTTGTCATGCACGTAATTTAGCCCCATGCTTGGCACCTGCAGCGGCGACCAAGGCTGCCATGGCAGCATCCACCGGACCGTCTTGCAGGGTTAATTGAGTATCTTGCAAGGTGCAACGGAAAGCAAGGCTTTTCTCGTCCGACTCCAAGCCCTTGCCGCGATATTCATCAAATAAAACAACGACTTGCAAGATGTTGCAAATTGGATTCAATTTCTTTTCAGAAATAAAAGCATCCATCAAGTCTTGCATGGAAACCGTGTGCTTGACCACTAGAGCCAAATCGCGCGTTACCGCCGGGAATTTTGAAATTTCCTTGTAGGACGGTACGTTCACTTGCTGCAGGCTATTTGTCTCCACCTCGAACAAAACCGGTGCAAGCGGCAAATCGTACTTTTGCTGCCAGCGCGGATGCAATTCCCCGATAAAACCAATTGCCTGGCCATCGAGTAAAACATTTGCCGAGCGGCCCGGGTGCAGCGCCGGATGTTCGGCTTTGGCGAAAGTCAGCATCTTCGGTGCAAACAAGGCTTCCAGATCGGCTTTGACATCGAAATAATCGACGTTGCGCGTATCCAGGCCCCACTGCTCTTCCGCAACAGGACCATATGCAATCCCGGCAACATGCTTGGGCTGATCATAACCGGCCACGGAGAGCGGACCATCCTGATCAATCTTGTTGCGCAAATAAACGGCGCCGATTTCAAACAGGCGAATGCGGCTGACCTTGCGGTTCAGGTTGTAACGCACATTAGCGATCAGATTGCCTATCATCGATGAACGCATCACGCTCATCTGGCTGGCAATCGGATTCAGCAGTTTGATCGGATTGGTGTTGCCGCCAAAATCTGCTTCCCACGCTTGCTCAACAAAACTGAAATTGACCACTTCCTGATAATCGGCATCAGCCAGTTGACGACGGATCGTGAATAGCGAACGCGTGTTCTCCGGACGAATGCGCATTGCATTCGCCGCGACCGGCGGCAAGGCTGGAATATTTTCAAAGCCGTAGACGCGCGCAATTTCTTCGATCAGGTCTTCTTCGATTTCTATATCGAAACGGTAGGACGGCGGCGTCACCGAAAATACGCCGTCTTTTTGCGTAAATGGCAAAGCCAGACGCGTGAAGATGTCGGCGATCTGCGCATCGGTCAACGCTACGCCGATGACCTTGACGGCACGTGCAGTGCGCACACTGACAGGATCGCGTTTTGGCAGATTGACGATATGGTCGTCGATAGGGCCTACTGCTGTTTTATCTTTTTGACCGCAGATCTCGACAATCAATGCAGTGATGCGTTCGATGTGTTCAACCGTGGTTGCAAAGTCAACGCCACGTTCAAAGCGGTGCGCAGCATCGGTGGAAAAATTAAAGCGACGTGCACGGCCCTGGATCGCATTCGGATACCAGAATGCCGCTTCCAGATAGATGTCTTGCGTATCGAGCGACACTGCCGTCGCGTCGCCACCCATGATGCCGGCCAGCGATTCGATTTGCCGGTCATCGGCGATCACGCCTATCCACTCATCGACAGCAACCGTGTTGCCGTTCAGGAGCTTCAACGATTCGTCTTTTTTACCCCAGCGCACATCCAGTCCGCCGTGAATTTTAGCCAGGTCGAACACATGCGTAGGACGACCTAGTTCAAGCATCACGTAATTGGAGATATCCACCAATGCGGAAATCGGGCGTTGACCGCTACGTTCCAGGCGTTGCTTCATCCAGTCTGGTGTTTGCGCTTTTGCATTCAAGCCGCGAATGATGCGGCCGGTAAAACGGCCGCACAGATCCGGAGCAGAAACCTTTACCGGCAATACATCCGCAATCGTCGCTGTGACTGCCTGATGCGTCGGCACTTTCAATGGCGTACCGGTCAAGGCGGAAACTTCACGTGCCACACCAAGTACAGACAAACAATCCGCCTTGTTTGGCGTCAGTTTGATGGTGAATTTCAAATCATTGAGCTGATAATAATCACGGAAATTCTGACCGATAGGCGCATCAGCCGGCAAATCCATCAAACCGCCCTGCTCATCCGACAACTTCAATTCTTTTGCCGAACACAACATGCCCTGCGATTCCACGCCGCGCAATGCGCCGACCCTGATCTCGAATGGCTTGCCATCTTCGCCCGGCGGCAATACCGCACCGGCCAATGCGCAAACGACCTTCATGCCGGCGCGCACATTAGGCGCACCGCATACGATGTTCAACAAGGTTCCGGTGCCTGCATCAACCTGGCAAACATTCAGGCGATCGGCATTCGGATGCTTGGCGATCTCGCGTACTTCAGCCACTACAACATTCGAGAATGGCGGTGCGACCGGTTCGACTTCTTCGACTTCCAGACCGGACATCGTCAACATGTGCGCCAATTCGTCCGACGTCATGTTCGGATCGACCATCGTACGGAGCCAGCTTTCGGAAAATTGCATGATTTAAAAACCTTTTGCCACAGACATCACAAATACAGAAAAAATCAGGGCACGCGCTTGTTCAGCATGCCCTGCCTTGTACTGCTAGTTGAATTGTTTCAGGAAACGCAAATCGCCCTCGTAGAACAGGCGCAGATCATTGATGCCGTAACGCAGCATCGTCAAGCGTTCCAGGCCGGAGCCGAATGCAAAACCGATGAATTGTTCCGGATCGAATCCCATATTGCGCATCACGTTCGGATGTACCTGACCGGCGCCGGATACTTCGAGCCAGCGGCCTTTCAGCGGGCCGCTGCCGAAAGCGATATCGATCTCGGCCGATGGTTCGGTAAATGGGAAATACGACGGGCGGAAGCGCACTTGCAGATCGTCAGTTTCAAAGAACGCTTTGACGAAATTAAGATAGACACCTTTCAAGTCGGCGAAGCTGATGTTTTCATCGATCCACAAGCCTTCGACCTGATGAAACATAGGCGAGTGTGTCGCATCGCTATCGACGCGATAAGTACGGCCAGGCGCGATCACGCGGATCGGCGGTTTGTTCATGCGCGCATAGCGCACCTGCATCGGGCTGGTATGCGTACGCAGCAGCAAAGGCTTGCCTTGCGTATCGTTGCCTTCGATGTAAAACGTATCCTGCATCGAGCGCGCCGGATGATTTTCCGGGCTGTTCAATGCGGTGAAATTGGTCCAGTCGTTTTCGATCTCGGGGCCGTCTGCCACGTCGAAACCGATAGAGCCGAAAATCTCTTCCACGCGCTGCCATGTACGCATGACAGGGTGAATACCGCCGGTGCCGCGACCACGGCCAGGCAAGGTAATGTCGATGGCTTCTGCATTCAGGCGAGCTTCCATCTGTGCATTCGACAATGCATCGCGACGCGCCGTCAGCGCAGCCTCGATTTTTTCTTTTGCGGAATTGATGACAGCGCCCTGCGTCTTGCGCTCATCCGGCGCGAGCTTGCCCAGACTCTTCATCTGTTCGGTAATCTGCCCCGTTTTACCGAGGTATTTCGCTTTCGCGTTTTCCAGTGCAGCGGCATCATCTGCAGCGGCAAAATCGGTCTGGGCTTGCGTTACAAGTTGTTCTAGGGGATTCATGCGATTTGTTTTCGTCCTTAGCAAGTAAGCCGAAAAGGAAAGCCAAAAAGGCCGTGCAAAAATAAAAACGGGACATAGGTATGAACCCTGCCCCGCTCTCGGATATTGCTGCACTGTCCGCAGACAGTGCATACGATCACAACTTAAGCAGCGATGGTGGTTTTCACCTGATTCACGATTGCCGCGAATGCCGGTTTGTCCATCACAGCCATATCGGCCAGGACTTTACGGTCCAGCTCGATGGATGCGCGTTTCAGACCGTTCATGAACACGCTGTATGTCAGGCCATGTTCACGCGATGCTGCATTGATACGGGTGATCCACAATGCGCGGAAAACACGTTTCTTGTTACGACGATCACGGTATGCATATTGACCAGCGCGCATAACTGCTTGCTTGGCGATACGATATACCTTGCTGCGACGACCACGATAGCCTTTGGCTTGGTCGAGGACTTTCTTATGACGGGCCCGTGCTGTGACCCCACGTTTTACTCTAGGCATGATTGCTCCTGATTATTTGAGTGAGGTTAAGCGTTCGGCATCATTGCGCGTACGGATACCATGTTGGTGTCATGAACACCGACGGAACCGCGCAATTGACGTTTATTTTTTGTGGTTTTCTTGGTCAGAATATGACGCTTGAAAGCTTGACCGCGTTTAACGGTTCCACCTGGACGTACACGAAAGCGCTTTTTGGCGCTGCTTTTCGTTTTCATTTTAGGCATGACACTATCTGTCCTTTGGGGACAGCTCCATTTTTAACATGATTGCAGGTGGCAGCAATTTCGCTACGCTTGGATGCCTGCTCTCACTTGTTATGCAGTGGAATCGAGTCCACTGCTATTTTGTGCAAGCCGCTCGTTGCCAAGCGACTCATACGAAATTCTATTACTTCTTCTTCTTCGGCGACAGAACCATGATCATCTGACGGCCTTCCATCTTCGGAAACTGCTCAACCTGGCCATATGGTTCCAAATCAGCCTTCAAGCGCTCCAACATGCGGAAGCCGATATCCTGATGCGCCATTTCACGACCGCGGAAACGCAGCGTAATTTTGGTTTTATCACCATCGTCCAGGAATTTGATCAAATTGCGCAGCTTGATGTTGTAATCGCCATCATCGGTGCCAGGCCGGAATTTAACTTCCTTAACCAGAATAACTTTCTGCTTGAGCTTGGCTTCGTGCGCCTTCTTTTGTTCCTGGTATTTGAACTTGCCGTAGTCCATCAGGCGAGCGACTGGCGGTTGCGCAGTTGGCGCAATCTCTACCAGATCGACATTAGCTTCTTCCGCAAGGCGGAAGGCATCTGCCAGACTCACGATACCGAGTGCCTCATTTTCGACACCACTCAAACGCAACTCAGGCGCTGTAATTTCACCGTTGATCCGATGCGACTTGTCAGTAGCTATTGCAATTTCCTTTTAAAATCAAATAATTAAGCCGTGCTCTTGCGCTATGGGTTGCCCCGTTAGGCTTTGGTTTCAACCTCATTATTGAGGCGCTCCACCAATAAATCGACAGGCATGACACCCAGATCGACATTACCTCGCGCTCGCACGGCCACTGTACCTGCGTCCCGCTCTTTGTCGCCAATTACGATGATGTACGGCAGCTTCTGAACGGAATGCTCGCGTATTTTATAGGTTATTTTCTCATTACGCAAATCGACGTGCACCCTAAACCCTTGTTTCTTCAGGTTTTGCGCAACGGCTTGAGCGTAGTCTGCCTGCGCATCCGAGATGTTCAGAACGGCAATCTGGACCGGGGCTAGCCATAATGGCAAGGCGCCCGCATGATTTTCGATCAGCATGCCAATAAAGCGCTCAAACGAGCCCAGGATTGCCCGATGCAACATGACCGGAATCTTCTTGGTGTTGTCTTCCGCGACATATTCCGCACCCAGGCGAGCCGGCATCGAGAAATCAACCTGTATCGTGCCGCATTGCCACATGCGACCAATCGCATCCTTCAGCGTGTATTCGATCTTCGGACCGTAGAACGCACCCTCGCCGGGTGAAATTTCATAAGTACAACCGGAGCGATCCAGCGAAGCGATCAGCGCAGCCTCAGCCTTGTCCCACGCTTCATCGGAACCAACACGTTTCTCGGGACGTGTTGCCACTTTATAAATGACATCGGTGAAACCGAAATTCTGATAAACCTTTTGCAACAATGCAGTAAAGGCCACGCACTCATCCAGAATCTGGTCTTCGGTACAGAAGATATGACCATCGTCTTGCGTAAAGCCGCGCACGCGCATCATGCCGTGCAAGGAACCTGACGGCTCATTGCGATGGCACTGACCGAATTCGCCGTAACGCAATGGCAGTTCGCGATACGAACGCAGATCCGACGCAAAAATCTGCACGTGACCCGGGCAGTTCATCGGCTTCAGCGCATACGAGCGGTTTTCCGACTCGGTCGTGAACATATTTTCTTTGTAGTTTTCCCAGTGGCCGGATTTCTCCCACAGGCTGCGGTCGAGAATCTGTGGCGCCTTTACTTCCTGGTAACCGTTATCCTGATAGACGCGGCGCATGTATTGTTCAACTTGCTGCCAGACCGTCCAGCCTTTTGGATGCCAGAAAATCAAGCCAGGCGCTTCTTCCTGGAAGTGGAACAGATCCAGCGCACGACCCAGCTTGCGATGATCGCGCTTCTCGGCCTCTTCCAGCATATGCAGATAGGCTTCCTGCTCTTCCTTCTTCGCCCATGCGGTGCCGTAGATACGCTGCAGCATTTCATTCTTGGAATCACCGCGCCAGTACGCGCCGGCCAGCTTCATCAGCTTGAATACTTTCAGCTTGCCGGTCGATGGCACATGCGGACCGCGGCACAGATCGGTGAACTTGCCTTCGGTGTACAGCGAAACATCCTGATCGGCTGGAATCGACGCAATGATTTCTGCCTTGTAGGCTTCGCCGATAGATTTGAAATACTCAACCGCTTCATCGCGCGGCAAGACTTTACGGGTAACCGGCTCGTCTTTTTTCGCCAGTTCGGTCATTTTCTTTTCGATCGCCAGCAAATCTTCGGGCGTGAACGGGCGCTTGTACGAGAAATCGTAATAGAAGCCGTTTTCGATGACCGGACCGATAGTCACTTGTGCATCCGGAAACAGCTCCTTGACCGCATAAGCCAGCAAATGCGCGGTGGAATGACGAATCACGTCCAGACCATCTGCATCCTTGTCGGTAATGATAGACAGATCGCTGTCCTGTTCGATCAAGTACGAGGTATCGACCACATTGCCGTTGACCTTGCCGGCGAGTGCCGCCTTGGCAAGACCGGTGCCGATATTGGCAGCAACTTGCGCCACGGTGACAGGGGAATCGAATTCGCGTTGCGAACCATCGGGAAGACGGACTGTAATCATTTTGCTCTCCGTTTCAGCGGGGACTTGCTTGCTGACGCTAGATTAATTGAACAACAAAAAATGCGGACGAAAAAAAACGCGGGCTAGCCGCGCTTTTTCAAATGGTAATGACGAAAAAGAACCCGACTTAGCGTCGCTCGGAAACCAGTGTGGTTGTCGTTCGCGGTGTCATAACCGGGTTTGCCTTTCTCGCTCTTACAGGTTTTACCAATTTTTCGTTGGTAGGCACGATTGGACTCGAACCAACGACCCCTACCATGTCAAGGTAGTGCTCTAACCAGCTGAGCTACGCGCCTAAAGAAGCGAAATTATAGCGACAAATTATCTTCTTAGCTAGTGCTTGTGCAAACTTGTTTGAAAAATCTCTGTGCCGGGCTTTTTATCGTGCAGAAACGATAGCGGCCCCATTACTAATCTGCTTACTTTAGCGGCATCAATGACGTCTGGCGGCCAGCACACCTTTGACCTCGCGGATGACGGTCAGCGCTTTCTGCAATTGCGCAGTAGATGCAATTTCCGCCGTGAACGCCATGCGCGCCTGCCCCTTCACGCTTTGTGTACTGACGCCTATCACATTGATTTTTTCACGCAGGAAGATATCGGAGATATCACGCAACAAACCTTGCCTGTCGCTGGCCAGCACGAAAATATCGACCGGATACACGGTTGCCGATTCTGTTTTCCCCCACGCCGTTTGCACGACGCGTTCGGGTGCCTTGTGGCGCATTTCGACAAAATTCTTGCAGTCCGCACGATGTATCGACACACCTTTGCCACGCGTGACAAAGCCGACTATTTCATCCGGCGGCGCCGGCTTGCAGCACCTCGCCAGTTGCGTCATCAAACCATCGGTACCGACCACCAGCACCCCGGACTTGGCCCCGTGCACGACGCTGGATGCACGACTCTTGCGCGGAATGACCACATCTTCCAGCTCGGCCTGCGCGGCAGCGCTTGCTTCGTCGCCACGCAAAGCCTGTTCCACTGTGCGCAAGCTGAACTCATCCTTGCCTACCGCCAGGAACAGATCGTCGAGTTTGGCAAATTCCAGTTTGTGCGCAAGCTCTTCCAGATTGACGGCAGTCTTGCCTTCGCGCTGCAGGGTTTTTTCAATCAGTGCACGCCCACTGGAAAGCGTTTCCTGCTGATCGATTGCATTGAACCAGGCACGCACCTTGGCACGCGTGCGCGGGCTCGCGGCATAGCCTGGCGAAAGCCAGTCGCGCGACGGACCGACTGTACCGGTTACGGCGCTGGCACCCTTGGCGGTAATAATGTCGACGGTCTGGCCATTTTTCAGCACGGTATTGAGCGGCACCAGCGTGCCATCGACACGTGCACCACGACAACGATGACCGACATCGCTATGCAGATGGTAGGCAAAATCGATAGGCGTGGCGCCGTTCGGCAACTCGATCACGCGCGCCTGTGGGGTCAGCACATAAATACGATCATCCAGTGTGGCCGACTTGAGTTTTTCCACCCAGTCGCGATGCACATCTTCCTGCCCGACTACGGTATCGACGACTTCGCTTTTCCACGCCAGCAATTGACGCAGCCAGGCAATTTTCTCATCGTACTTTTGTCCTGCAAAATTCGAGCTGCCCGCTTCCTTGTAGCGCCAATGCGCAGCCACACCGTATTCGGCGAAGTCATGCATATCGTTGGTGCGCACCTGCACTTCCAGCGGCCGACCATCTTCTGCGATCACAATCGTATGTAGTGATTGATAGCCATTGGCTTTGGGGCGCGAGATGTAATCGTCGAACTCCGACGGTATCGGGGTCCAGATGTTATGCACGATACCGAGCACCGTGTAACAGGTTTTCACATCATCGACGATCACACGGAATGCGCGCACATCGTACAAATCGGAGAACTCGATTTCCTTGCCGCGCAGCTTGCTCCAGATACTGAAGATGTGTTTTGGCCGGCCGAAGACTTCGGCCTTGATGCCGGCCGCAGCCATTTCCGACTGCAGACGCTTGATTGAATTTTCAACGAAGGCTTCGCGCTCGACGCGTTTTTCTTCCAATAGCGATGCAATGCGCCGGTACGCTTCAGGTTCGAGGAAGCGGAACGATAAATCTTCCAGCTCCCATTTCAATTGCCAGATGCCAAGTCGATTTGCCAGCGGCGCATACAAGTCGAAAGTCTCGCGCGCATATTGCCGCGAACGTTCATTCACCAGCTTGTTGTCGGCGAAGTAGCGCAGCGTGGTGACACGCGTACCGAGACGCACCAGCACCACACGCATATCGCTGGCCATGGCCAGCAGCATCTTGCGCAATACTTCAAGTTGCGCTGCGGCTTCCTGCGCCGCGTTCTTGCTGCGCGCTGCTTCATGCTGTGTGAAAGTGGCTTCATGCAAACGCATCAACTGACGCACCCCCGCCACCAGATCGCTCACCTCCTTGCCGAATCGCTCTTCTATTTTTTCGGCAGCCGCCGGCGCGATCATTTCCAGCTCGAACAGCAAGGCGGCAATCCGCGTATCGGCATCGGTTTCCAGTTCGGATAAAACGGTCGCCACGCCTTGCGCAAATTCAAAGGCATCCTGTTCGCTCTCAAACGCTCCTTGTCCTGCAGAAACCGTTTTACCGATATAGAACGGTTTGACGTATGCAAGCGCATCCATCACGCGGGCACTATCGTGTTCTGTCAAGCCGGAGCGGAGCAACGCAGGTACGTCGCTCTGTGCTGATGCTAAGGAAACCATTACCAACCTAGGAAGATGCTGCAACTACAATTATTTCAATCAGACGCTTCGGATCTGGAAACTGCACTGCAACCGTTGCTCTGGGCGGCGCATGCCCTTCCGGCACCCACTCATTCCACGCCGCGTTCATGCCGTCGAAATCATCGACGTCGGCAATAAATATCTGGCACGACAGAATGCGGGTTTTATCACTGCCGGCTTCCGCCAGCAAACGATCAATATGACCCAGCACTTCATGTGTCTGGCCCTGAATATTCTGCGCTGTATCCTCGGCAATCTGTCCCGCCAAGTATACCGTGCCATTGTGTATGGCAACTTCCGACAGCGTATCGCCTATATGCAAACGTGTAATGTTCATTTTAGTTCAGTATAAAAATCCGGCTGCAAACATCAGCCCGGGAAAAAATCTTTTGCGATTGCAATCTGTGCTTCGCTTAAAAAAGTCGGCGCATGGCCGACCCCGGTCAGTTCCACCACCCTGGCCTTCGGCCCGCGCTGCGACATTGCCAGCGCCGTTTCCGGCGACAGCAAATCGGAATCGGCGCCGCGCACCAGTAAAACAGGACAAGTGATGGCATCGTAGGCAGCCCACAAGCGTTGCTCGTCGAGTCGCGCGCTTTCTACAGTCGTTTGCCGGAATGGCAGCGCCAGGCCCGGATCGTAGACGAACACCCATTGCCCCTGCGCATTCTGGTGCATCACATCCGCTGCCAGCTTGCGCCATTGTTCATCGCTATGCGCACCGAACGACAGCGAGATCGCGCGTACGTATTGCCATGCCTCATCGAAACTGGCAAAGCGCACGTCCTGCCCGACATATTCGCCTATGCGTGCCAGCGCTTCCGCATCGATAGAAGGACCGATATCGTTGAGCAGCAATTTGCGGATCGGCGTATCCGGCAACGATGCCAGCGCCATACCGATCACGCCGCCCATCGATGTACCGAACCAGTGCACAGACTCCACGTCCAGACGCGCAATCAGCGTCACCATGTCGCTGACGTATTGCGGCACTTGATAATATTGCGGGTCGCGCAAATGCCCCGAGCGCCCGCGGCCGACCACATCGGGACAGATCACGCGATAATCGTCCGACAGCGCTTGCGCCAAGGCATCGAAATCATCCGATACCCGCGTCAGGCCATGCACGCAGATCAATACTTTCGTATTGGCAGGATCACCCCACTCCTTGTATGCCATCCGGTGCAGACCGGCGGGAGAAAGACATTGAACTGTTTTGATTTGAGCTTGAGTCATGGCAATTGAAATTGGATATATGCCGTATTTTACGGCCCTTGCGCGTAAAATCTTAGCAAAGATCGCAGCACCTGAAATCCAGGACTGAAAGGCGCGTCATGCAAAACACTTTTCTGCGCGGTAAAACGGCACTGATTACCGGCTCCACTTCCGGCATCGGTTTGGGAATTGCCCGTGCACTGGCGCAGCAAGGTGCGCATATCGTGCTCAATGGTTTTGGCGATGCAAATGAGATCAAGGCGCTGCAAACCGAGCTGACAAAAGAATATGGCGTCACGTGTGTTCATCACTCCGCCGATATGTCGAAACCGGTAGAGATCGCTGCAATGATGGAATTCGCAGCCCAACAATTCGGTAGTGTCGACATCCTGGTCAACAATGCCGGCATCCAGCACACCGAGACGATAGAGAATTTCCCCGTTGAACAATGGGATGCAATCATCGCTATCAACCTCTCCTCCACCTTCCACACCACGCGACTTGCATTACCTGCTATGCAGGCAAAGAACTGGGGGCGCATCATCAATATCGCATCAGTACATGGCTTGGTGGGATCAGTACAAAAATCCGCCTATGTCGCCGCGAAGCATGGCATCGTCGGTCTGACCAAGGTAACAGGATTGGAAATGGCACACACAGGCGTTACCTGCAATGCCATTTGTCCGGGCTGGGTATTGACGCCGCTGGTGCAAAAACAAGTGGATGCACGGGCAGCAAGAGATGGCTTATCGAACGAAGAAGCGAAAAAAGATTTGGTATCGGAGAAGCAACCGTCCGGCGAATTTGTCACGCCGGAACAACTGGGCGCACTGGTCGTTTTTCTCAGCAGCGATGCGGCCAGTCAGGTACGTGGAGCAGCGTGGAATATGGACGGCGGCTGGACTGCGCAGTAGCAGAAATTTGTACTGTCTGCCGCGCACCTGCGCTAAACCTGCAATGCGCTGATATCGAGCGGCACGCCGGTATTGGCAACGACCTCTGCCGACGTCACGCCGCTGGCCAGTTCAATCAGTTGCAATCCATTTGGCGTCACATCGATCACTGCCAGATCGGTAATGATGCGATTCACCACGCCAACACCGGTCAAGGGCAAATTGCATCGCGGCAGTATCTTGTGCGAAATCAAACCATCTTTGCCACGCGCCACATGTTCCATCAGCACCACGATACGTTTGACACCGGCCACCAGATCCATCGCACCGCCCATGCCCTTGACCATCTTGCCGGGAATCATCCAGTTGGCAAGATCGCCTT